>CATKFT010000078.1 GCA_949747745.1 uncultured Clostridia bacterium | reverse complement strand
CATAATACACATTGGCTTTTTAGCCATGTTTGACATTACAATCTTTTCTAATACTCCAATACCATCTAAATGTGGCATTATTACATCTAATAAAACTACATCTGGCTCCGTATTTGATAAAATATCAAATGCTTCATTACCATCTCTTGCCATACCTATAACTTCCATTTCATCTTCTTTGTCAACATACCCTGCTAAATTGTTAGCAAATTCACCATTATCATCTGCTATTAGTACTCTAATCTTGTCTTTCACTTTAATTCCTCCTAAATCTCTAAAAAAATTTGTAAAAATTTTACATTTGCGATTATATTATGTTTTAAATTTAATTGCAATAGTTTTCTGGAAATTTTTTCAAATTTTTCTCGATATGCTTTATATTCTAATGTTTGTTTTTACATATTTTTCATTTAAAATATCAATTTTTGTCATTTTTATAGTGTTTTTCTCCTCATCTTTTTTCATTTTATCCGCCATTTCATTTGATATTTCTACTAATATTTCTATATTTTCTAAATATTCCTCTTTTATAATATTTATATTATTTTTTCTACAATAATATCTTATACTTTCTGCCTCAGAATATGGCACTGTTATTTTTGCTTCTTTACCTTTTTCTTTTTCTATATAATTTACTTTTTGTAATGCTTTTGTTGTAGCCTCAGAATATGCCCTAACAAGCCCCCCTGTTCCTAGTAATACTCCTCCAAAGTATCTTGTTACAATTACTAAAATGTTGCATAATTCCTTTCCTTCTAAAACTTGCAATATTGGCATTCCTGCTGTTCCACCGCGGTTCTCCATCATCACTACTTTTTTTAATTTTACTTCCTATATCATCTAATATAATATACGCATAACAATTATGTCTTGCATCATAATATTTTTTCTTAATTTCCTTTATTTTATTATCTACTTCTTTTGCTGTTTCTATATAAAATACATTTGCTATAAATTTAGATTTCTTTTCTATAATCTGTTCAGTTACATGTTCTTCTATTGTTTTAAATCTATCCATAAATCAATATTCCTCCAATTTTGCAGTATTTAATTTATATTAATCCATACCCGCTGTAAATCCACTAGAATATGCTATTTGTAAATTAAACCCTCCAGTGTATGCATCTACATCTATTATCTCTCCTGCAAAATATAAGCCTTTTACAATTTTTGATTCCATTGTAGAAGAATTAATTTCTTTAATATCAATTCCTCCTGCTGTAATAATAGCTTCGTCTATATTTCTAAAATCTTTTATTGTTAATTCAAAATTCTTTAATAGTTTTCCTATCTCTTGCCTTTCACATTTTGTAATTTCATTTACTTTTTTATCTGGATTTATTTTTAATAATTTTATAACTGGTTCTATCATTTTCTTTGGCAATAAATTTTCTAAACTGTTTTTAAATTGCTTATTTTTTAATTCTTCAAAATCCCTTAATATTCTTATATCTAACTTTTCTATATCTAAAGCTGGTTTTAAATCAATTGATAGAATAATACTATTTTCTTTTAACAATTCTTCTATATTTTTTACCCTTAGTAAATGTGCTGATGCACTTAAAATAGTTGGGCCCGATACTCCAAAATGAGTAAATAGCATTTCTCCAAAATCCTCATAAACAATCTTTTTATTCTTTAAATTTATAAACTTTATACCTACATTTTTTAAACTTAATCCCTGTAAACTCTTACATAGTTCCGTCTGTTTACACACTAATGGCACAAGTGATGGTTTTATTTTTGTTATAGTATGTCCTAATTCTTCTACCATTTTATATCCATCACCTGTTGAACCTGTTGTAGGATAACTTTTTCCTCCTGTTGCAAGTATTATTTTATCTGCTAAAATTTTCTTTGTTTCTCCTTTTTGTTTGCATATAACTCCTACTACTTCATTTCTTTGCACTAAAATCTTTGTTACTTCTGTATTTGTTTTTATTTCTACATTTTGTTCTTTTACTTCTTCTAACAAGGCATTTAATACACTAATAGATTTATCACTAACCGGAAATACTCTATTTCCTCTTTCATTTTTCACCTCTACATTATGCTTTTTTAAAATTTTTATAATATCTTCGTTTGAAAAATTATTAAAAGCACTATAAAGAAATTTACCATTTCCAGGAATATTTTTAATAAAATCAGACATATCTAGACTACTTGTTATATTACATCTTCCTTTTCCTGTAATTAGTAGCTTTTTTCCACATGTATTCATTTTTTCTAATATAGTTACCTGGTTTTGTCCTCTACTTGCAGAAATTCCTGCTAAAATTCCAGCAGGTCCACCTCCAATAATTATTACTTTCATTTATTACTCCTCAAATTCTAATCTGTTTCTTGGCTATTACAATTACAGTTAATATTCATACTATTTCTTTTACAAGTTCATCATTATAAAATAATATGTTTATATAAATAAGTATTGTAATAAGATGTATTACTCACCTCATAGCTACTTTCTTAAAAAACGCTTTTAATTATGCTAATTTATTTACTATTTCTAATACATATTTTTGTAATTCTATTGCTATATTTTTATCATATTTTTCTTTTGTAATTTCATTATCTGATATTATTCTTATTCCAATTACTGGTACATCTAATTTTTTACATACAGTATATGTACTTATTGTTTCCATATCTTCACATAAAACATCATATCTTTCATTAAACCACTTAATTCTATCTATTTCATTATCCCAAACATCGCCACTACCAATTATTCCACTTTTCACTTTTCCTTTTTTATATTCTTTACTACACATCATTGCTATATTAAGCAAATTTTCATTTGCCTCTAATTGTACTAGCTCATCTTTTCCATCTTTAAATGTTAATAATTCCCAATCTAATGCTATACTTCCTTGTCCTTCCTCTTTTTTCTTTGTTATGTATGAGTTTATATTTATGCATTTTTCTCCAACGATTATGTCATAATTGTGAATATCAGCACTGCATGCTCCTGCTGTTCCTTGGTTAATAACTCCCTTTACATTAAAATTTGTTATTCCTATATATGTAGCAATTGCATTTTCTATTAATCCCACATTTGTTTTTGAAATTACAACTGGAAAATCTTCTATTTCACCTTTATAAAATTCATATCCTTGTATTTCTATTTTTTCTAAATTTTTTATCATATTTATTAAATATTCTATTTCTATTTGCATTGCACCTTGTATCAGTATTGGTCTATTTTGTTCCATTATTAATTTTCCTTTTATAATATATATTTAGGTTTTTTAAGGTTACCCATAAACCTTTTTATATAATTATATTTAATTAATTATAATACAATTTCTATTATACAAATATTAGTCAATTAACTTATTTTGTTTTTATTTATATTACTAATAGCTTTTAACACACCTAATTTTCCATATTCATATGTTATCCCTCCTTGCATAAATGCTACATATGGTGGTCTTATTGGTGCATCACAAGATAATTCTATTGATGAACCTTGTGTAAAAGCTCCTGCTGCCATTATTATTTGGTCTGTATATCCTGGCATATCCCAAGGTTCTGGTACAGAATTTGAATCTATTGGAGACCCTTCTTGAATTCCTTGACAATATTTTATTAATGCCTCTTTTTCTCCAAAACATATAGTTTGAACTATATCTGCTCTTTTTTCATTATATAATGGTGATGGCTTATAACCCATTTTCTCCAATATTCTACTTGCAAAAACTGCTGTTTTTAAACTATTTGCAACAACATTTGGTGCTAAAAATAATCCTTGTAAAATTTGCTTATTTATTCCAAGGCTCGGTCCTACTTCTTTTCCTTGACCAGGTGATGTTAACCTTTCCCCAGCAAGCTCTACAAGTTCCTTCTTTCCTGCAATATATGCACCATTTGGTGCAATTCCTCCTCCTAAATTCTTAATTAGTGAACCAACTATAATATCTGCTCCTATTTCCAATGGTTCTTTTGTATTTACAAATTCACAATAACAATTGTCTATCATTATTATAGTTTCTTTATTTACTTCTCTTATTTGTTTTATTATATCTTCTACTTGTTCTAAACTAATACTTTTTCTTAAAGAATATCCTCTTGAACGTTGTATTTCAATTAATTTTACATTTCCTTTTTGTACTCTTTCAATAATAGCTTTTGTATTAAACTCATTGTCTATTAAATCTATTCCTTCATATTTTATTCCAAATGCTTTTAAAGAACTTGGATTATCTTTTATTCCAATTACAGAGTCTAATGTATCATATGGCTTTCCAGAAATAGAAAGTAATGTATCACCTGGACGTAAAAACGCAAATAGTGCAACTGTTAAAGCATGTGTACCTGAAATAAATTGCCCTCTAACTAAAGCATCTTCTGCTCCTAAAACTTTTGCAAAAACTTTTTCAATAGTATCTCTTCCAATATCTCCATAACCATATCCAGTAGTAGAATTAAAATGCATATCTGAAATATTATTTTCTTTAAACGCATTCAATACTTTTAAACTATTATATTCACATATCTTATCTATTTGATCAAAAATTTCTTTTATATCTTTTTGTGTATTATTTGCAAGTTCTAATAACTCATCACTTATTCCAAATTCTTTATACATTTTTTATAACAATCCTTTCACATTTTTTAGCTATATTAGCAAAGAACCATTTTAGTTTATATAAACATTTATTCTTACAGTTTAATAAAATATATGATTAAATATATATTTTATACATTACAGGATAGTGGTTTTGATTTTTTCAACTGAGTTTCAATGCTTTCAAACTATATTGGTTACCATAAAAACATAATATTTTTACAAAAAGTTTCTCATTACAGTTATTGGCATAAGCGGACTTGAAAGCATTTTTATTAAAAATATAATGCCTGTGTGCTAATCTGCCATTTTATTAGTATAATAACACTCACCATATCCATAATAAACCTTATAATATTTTCCTAAAAACTCTGGATCTAAATTTGTTTCTTCTAAATTATATATTGGCTCTTGTATTACATTTCCATTTACATCTATTACTCCCCATTTACCATTATTCATTATCCCTGCATATCCATATATATTAAATTCTGTTACTTTATCATATTTATAATCTATTACTATATTATTATTTATATCTACAAATCCCCATTTATCATCTTTTTTACTTGAAAATAACAAATTGTTTGTGAAAATATCTTTGTTATTTAATTCTTTACCAACAGCGTCAAAATATTCTGTTGCATTTTTAGAATATACTTCTATATATTTATCCATATTATAAATATATGAATCCTCAAAAGAAGATATCTTGTCCATATTTTGTGAATATAAATCTATTCTATTTTCTTTTAATATTTTTGCTTCTATTACCTTAGTATTATCTATTTTTTGTAATACATCATATAAGAAACCTACTACTATCTCATCATTTATATTTATAACTCCCAAATTT
>CATKFT010000077.1 GCA_949747745.1 uncultured Clostridia bacterium | reverse complement strand
GAAACACCTGTACCCATACCGAACACAGAAGTTAAGCTCTATTGTGCCGAAGATACTTGTGGGTTACCCTGCTGGAAAAATAGGTTGTCGCCAGGTTTTTTTTATTTTTATAAAAGAATCCATATATTAGAAATGAAATGTCATTTTTAATATATGGATTTTTGTTTACAAATAAACATAAAGATGTTATAATAAAATTATATTGATTAGGAAAGGAAAACAAAAATGCAAGAAAAAGAATATCGTTATGTAAAACGAATTATTAGAAATTCGTTAAATAGAGTATTAGGAAATAAGGAGATAATTGTAGGAAAAGAGAAAATTGTGATTGATACTGATAATGAAAAAGAAGTAAAAAACGCTGTAAAAGTACTGATTATAACTCAATTTTTTGGTAAAGAAGGACCAATTGCTGAAAAAGCGAGAGCTGATTTAGAAATAGTAATAAGAGAATTTGAAAGTGTTTATGAAGAAGTTTTAAAAGAAAAAAAAGCTACACTAAAATTAAATGATAACAAAAAAACTAAAGAAAAAATAGAAACATGTGAATTTAATGAGTTTTTAAAAGAATATGTGAGGAATATGGGGGAAAGCAAAAAGACTAGATACACAGTTGTTGAAGACGAGATAGACTTTCCAGTAGAAGAAGGAAGTTCAGATACTTCATCAGATAATTCAAAAGAAAAAAAATTGAGAGTTCCTTCTATAAGAGGCTTAAGAATATTTTTTGATAAACTTGATAAAGAAGATACGAGAAGTGCCATAATAAAATTAGAACAGGAAGAAAAAAGAAAAAAATACAAACTAGAACAGGAAAAAAAGAAGATAACACAATATAAAATTGTTGAAGTAAAGCAAGAGGACAGAAAAATAGATGTTATAGATGTAAGAAAAGCTAAAGAAGATGATGGTATGGAACATTAAAGAATATAAGAAAGAAGGGAAATCTTAATTTTGAGCAAACAAACTTGGAAAGCGGGGACATTTATATACCCTATACCAGCAGTAATGGTAACATCACGGTACAATGGAAAAGTCAAATATAATAACCATTGCATGGACAGGTATATTAAACACAAATCCTGCAATGGTTTATATATCTTTAAGACCAACTAGATATTCTTATAATTTAATAAAAGAACAAGAGGAATTTGTAATAAATCTTACAACAGAGCAATTAGCATATGCTACTGATTGGTGTCGGAGTAAAATCTGGTAGGGATGTAGATAAATTTGAAAAAATGCATTTAACAAAGGAAAAGGCAAAATTTGTTAAATGTCCTATGATAAAAGAAAGTCCAGTTTCAGTTGAGTGTAAAGTAAAAGAAATAAAAGAGTTTGGAAGTCATCATACATTTATTGCAGAAGTATTAGCAATTAATGCAGATGAGAAATATATAGATAAAAACGGTGCATTTGATATTTCAAAATGTAATTTAATAGGTTATAGTAATGGTGGATATTATGCACTTGGGAAAAAAATAGGAAAATTTGGCTTTTCAGTTGAAAAGAAGAAGAAAGGTAAAAAATAAATGGATGATTCAAAAGATGAGAAATTGAAAAAGGATGCATTAAGTAATGCTGACATATCAAATTTACCTGAAGAAATACTAGAAAAGAATATAATAGAAGAAACATATAGGGCAATGGAATATGATGAAGAGTGCAAGAAAATTGCAAAAGATAAATATATAAAAAATGCTAAATTTGAAGAAGTCATAGAAGAGAATCAGCATGAAAATACACTTAGGGTTATTAAAAATAGTAGATTTCGAGTTTTTAAGGATAGAATAAAAAATATATTTATAAAGCTGCAATTATTTTTTAATAATATAAAGCAAAATCATAAAAATAATGAAATATTGAAAACAGAAACTACTGAGATGCCAGAAAGAGTGAACTTAAATAGATTAATAGAAAAAGAAGAGAAAAAGTATAAAATTGAAAAGAATAGGCAGTTAGGAGAAAATTCAGGTCCAATATATTGTAATTATGAAGAAGAAATTCAAGATGCGGTTAAAAAAGAAAATATAGATTCAAAAATGAGGGAATTAAGTCCAAATATGTATAATAAATTACCAAGTAATAAGCCAAATAATAATGAGATGGACCAAGAATTATAGCAATAATTAAATATTTTAAATAAATGTAAATATCAATTAACATAAATTGACATTTGCATTTTTATTTGATAAAATAATAAAGTAAGGTTATTCTATTAAAGAATAAAAACATCTTTAACAAAAACAAGGAGGAAAAAAGATGAAATGCAAAAAGTTACTGAAGGAATTTTGCTTGCGGTTTGTAGCTGGAGTACTGGGGATACTAGTACTTGCACTAGTTGTGTGCATACTTTATGGGGTATTTAGACTTATAATGTATTTTATAAGCAACTGGGAGCATGTAAAAGTCTACTTTTCATGGGTAGGTGGAGTACTATTAGGCGTTATCGTTATTGAAATTATAGGTACCATTCTTGTTAAAAAATATAGGCAAAATAGGAAACTAAGAATGGAAGTATATAATCAAATAGCGAATCGTGAAGATAGTACTTGGTCAGATGATATTTTAGAACGTACAGAACAGCAAATAAGAGGCTGTGAATATGAGGGTGAATACCAAGAAGATAAGTTTGAATATCAATAAGCTGAATATGAAGACTAGGAATGATGCTACGAAGAAGTAGATAAGGCTAGTATAAGAGTAACTTATAGGGAGACAGTTAATAATGTCTCCCTTGTTTATATATTTAAAGTTATACAAAAAGAAATATATTAAAAATAATTAAAAAATTCATAATAACTATTTCATAAACTGATAGTTAGATTTGACAATTTTATAAAAAAATAGTATAATAATAAAAGTTGTTACCAATAAAAGGTAAAGAAGAGATTTAAATTTTTGTATAAAAACAAAAAATATAGATAAATAATATTAGTGTATTGATTTTAAGAGAAAATAAGATATAGGAAAAAATGTAGTAGATATGTGATATGAAATGGACGGGTTTTTGTGTATTACATATTAAAGAATAAGCCATATATAGAAAATTTTCTAAAATCAATCAGTTTATTAATAAACTGATTTTTTTGTATTATTGGAAAAGTTCTCTTATAAAAAATTATTGTTAAGTAGTAGAATAATGAGACTTTTGCCATATAAGGTTATACAAAATTAAATTTTAATTAAAAAAGAATAGGAGAGATAAAAAAATGATGCAAGAAGCAAAAACAAAAGAATATAAAAAGGTAGATAAAGTAACTAAAACAAATGAAAGTACAAAAAGAAACAATCAAGGAAAAGGAGTAAGAGTTAGTTCTAGAAAAGAAATAAAAGATAATAATGAACTAAAAACTACTAATTTAGGAAATGGAAGAATAGAAAAATATAATAAGAAAGAAAGGTTCGACAAAAAAGAAAACCAAAACAAATTAGAAAGAATAGATAATATAGAAAAAACAACAAAAACAAGAAGATATGGAAAAAAAGAAGAAACTGATAATACAAAAAAATATGAGCAAAAAGAAGAAAGTATAACAAAAACAGAAAGATTTGAAAAAGGAGAAAAATCAAGAAGTAGAACTTCTACAAAAACTACAAAATCTAGAGTAACATCAGTAAATAGGAAAAATGCTAAAAAAGAAGAAAATGATTTTATATTTAAGAAAAGTCCATTAAAAATAATACCTTTAGGAGGTTTATTAGAAGTAGGAAAAAATATAACAGTATTTGAGTATGAAAATGAAATAATAATTGTAGACTGTGGACTAGCATTTCCAGAAGATGATATGTTAGGAGTAGACCTTGTAATTCCAGATGTAACATATTTAGTAAGAAATAAGGATAGAATAAAAGGTCTAGTAATAACCCATGGACATGAAGATCATATAGGTTCTATACCATATTTATTAAAACAAATAAATATACCAATTTATGCGACAAGATTAACAGTAGGTTTAATTAAAAATAAATTAGAAGAACATGGTTTATTAAAAAGTACAAAAATGAATATAGTAAACCAAGGAGAAACAATAAATTTTGGAAAAATGCAAGTAGAATTTATTAGAAGTTGCCATAGTATACCAGATGCAGTAGCACTTGCAATACACACACCTATTGGAACTATTATACACACAGGAGATTTTAAAATAGACTATACACCAATAGATGATGAAAGAATGGATTTCGGAAGGCTTGCAGAACTTGGAAATAAAGGAGTACTTGCACTTATGTCTGATAGTACAAATGCAGAAAGAAAAGGATATACAATGAGTGAAAGTACTGTAGGAGATGTATTTGAAAAGTTATTTTTAAATTGTACAAAAAGAATAGTAGTAGCAACATTTGCATCAAATGTGCATAGAGTACAACAAATTGTAAATTCGGCAGTAAAATATGGCAGAAAAATTGCAGTATGTGGAAGAAGTATGATAAATATGATAGAAACTGCAATAGAGCTTGGCTATATAGAAGTTCCTAAAAACGTATTTATAGATATAGATATGATAAATAATTATACAGATGAGAATTTAGTAATAATTACAACAGGTTCACAAGGAGAAACAATGTCAGCATTAACAAGGATGGCAGCAGGTGAACATAGAAAAGTTACAATAACTCCAAATGACTTAGTAATAATATCAGCAAATCCAATACCAGGGAATGAAAAATTTGTATCAAAAGTAATAGATGATTTAATGAAAATTGGAGCAGAGGTAGTATATTCAGCATTAGAGGATGTTCATGTATCAGGTCATGCATGCCAAGAAGAACAAAAATTAATGTTAGCATTAACAAAACCAAAGTATTTTATACCAGTGCATGGTGAATATAGGCAGTTAATTGCACATATAGAAACTGCAAAGAAAATGGGAATAGATGCAAAAGAAACTTTTATTATGAATAATGGAAGAATATTAGAATTAAATGAAAATGATGCAAGATTAACAGGTACTGTTCCATCAGGAAAAATTTTAGTAGATGGATTAGGTGTAGGAGATGTTGGGAATATAGTACTTCGTGATAGACAACACTTATCACAAGATGGATTAATAGTAATTGTTTTGACTATGGATTCTGCAACTGGTGAAGTAATAGCAGGTCCAGATGTTATTTCAAGAGGATTTGTATATGTACGTGAATCTGAGAATTTAATGGATGATGTAAAAAAAGAAATTAGAGAAGAAATACAAAAATGTGAAAAAAGACATATAAGAGAATGGTCAATAATAAAATCTAATTTAAAAGATAATTTAAGAGATTATATTTACCAAAAAACAAAAAGAAATCCGATGATTTTACCAATAATTATGGAAGTGTAAGGAAATATTGAAATACCAAGTTTTTAAGGCTTGGTATTTCTTGATTGTTACCAATATACTAAAAACTAGAGAAAG
>CATKFT010000076.1 GCA_949747745.1 uncultured Clostridia bacterium | reverse complement strand
ATACAATAATTCCTCCAAATATATAAAATCCTCCTATAAATGTTATGACTTTTGATTCTTTCATATTTTCTTTCTCCAATCTAAACAAAAAATTACTATCTCTTGCTCTAGTCAGTATTCTAATTCATTAAAAAGTCTAATATATTCATTCCTGCATCAGTACCAGTTTTATACATTTCAGTATATCCACACTTCGTACAACTTACTGTAATAAACTTTTTATTTTGGACATCAAATATCTTTGCAAAGTTTCCTCCAGTTGCTTGAAATTGATCTTTTTCAAATTCTGTGTTTCCACATTTCATACATTTCCAACTATAGTCAATAATATCTGTGCATTTATTAAAGTTTATTCCTTTATTTTTTATCTTTCTTCCATCATATTGAGGAAGTTTCCCCTTTATCATAAAAAATATAATTCTATCATATTTATCTATTAATTTTTCTTTAGAATTTTTGAATACTTCAAATGTTCTATTAATTTTTTCAATACTATTATCAGAAGTTACTTGTACTGATATTCTTCTTTCATTATCGGCTAAGTCTATTGCTGGATAATTAGGATAAATATCATTTGTATTTATAAAATTATATCCATATACCAACTCTAATAATTTTGCCACTATGTTATAATAACCATTTATGTTATCGTTTTCTATATTCGTCTTAATTATAGATAAATATTGTGATATTTTTTCTTGATTAATTATTGTTTCCATTGCATTCTCTCCATAAATTCATATATTTGTCCATTTACAATTTATTTACTATTTTCACTGATTGTTTCCACACTTACTGGTGTATAATCTACCACATCACAAGAAACACATATATGATTTTTCTTTTCAAATTTTTCATCAAGTGGCTTATCATGTATATGACCAAAGACATTAATTTGATTTTCTCCCACATCTTCAGTTGGTGCATGTGTTAATAGCAAATTACCTAAAACAATTTTCTTCTTATATACTTCTGAAAATCCTACTTCTTTCCATGTATTCGTTCCAATTTTAAAATCATGATTTCCTTTAAGTAATATCTTTGTTCCATTTAATCTTTCTACCAAACTTTTAACTTCTTGTACGAGTCCAAATCCTACATCTCCCAAATGATATACTGTATCATCTTTTTTAACAACCGAATTCCATTTTTGGATTATATATTCATTCATTTCATAAGTATTCTTAAATGGTCTATTGCAGTATTTAATTATATTTTCATGATTAAAATGTGTATCAGCTATAAAATATATCATGAATTCTCCTTTTCTTCTATTTAAACAGTTACAGCTTCTATATCTAAACTTGAAATAAATTCTTTTAGTTCTCTTATTATTTCTTCAAACTTAATATCTTTTGCATATTTATTCTTTTTAGCATATCCCTTCCATAGATTTACAATTCTATCATATGAAACTATACCATCTAAAATTTGTTCATAATCTTTTAAATAACTAAATGATTCTCTTTTATCAAATGTATTTTTTATTGATAACTTTAAAATATTAATATCAATATTATCTTTAAATTTACTTAGAAACATATGTATATCATAATAATCCTTCATTCTACTGTTGTATTGTCCTCTTCTTAAAATGGTTTCAATTTTTTCTGCTATTATTGTTTCTGTATTATATGTATAAATTAATATCTTTTTATCTTCAAATAATGATGGATAACTATACTCTAACTCTTTTGGCATAACTTTATCTCCTGTAGAAATATCAATATCTAAATTAATTTTAAGATTTTCTAATTTTCCAATTAAGTGATATTTGTTTCCGCCATATTCATCATCTTCTCTTATATCAGTTATATCAATCAATTCAAATTTCACACCGTCTTTTAAATTAATATTTAGTATTTCATTCAAAACATTTATCATTTTCTCTTTAGAAATATTCAATCCCTTAATTGTTGTATCCATATCTCTTGTAGTTCTATTGTCAATTCCAAATAATGCAGACAATAACAAACCACCTTTTAGTATAAAATTCTCTTGATATTTTGAAACTGAAATTCTTTCTAATATTCTTTCAAACATAAATCTTTGTAATAGTTCATAATGATTTAATTTATATTTTCGTTCTAGCTCTTTTGACTTTTCCTTTAGTTCTTTATATTTTATCACTTAATTAATACCTCCATTATAGTGGTTAATTTTTCATATACATTAAAAATTTTGGCATATTCATCTAATAGCTTTAGGTTTTTATCTTTTGAGTTAAAATAATTTTTCAAAATCTTATTATATAATTCTATATCATATTCATCTTGATTTTTTAGCATATCACATATACATCTCTCTGCATTATATACTTTTATAGGATTACTATATGGGCTTGTAGTAGTAATTTTTCCTATGTTTAATTTTTCTTTTGATACATAATGAATCTTTACTTTTTCCCTAATACTTTTATGAAAATATGTTGTTACATCAATTTCATATGGTGCTCTTTCACTCAAATTTAGTAAATGAAATGCCGTATTATATGAATAAATAACATTATTATAACGTTTTTGTAAAATATAATAATCATCTTCAATTAGCTCATTATCAATATATAAGCCTCTTGCTATTTTTCTAATTAATCCTTTTTCTATTAATTCAGGAATATATCTTCTTGGTATTCCATTTTGTTCAAATTCACTTGATGTAATATAGCCATTATTACTTTTTAAAACTTTTTTTATTTGTTCCACTTTCATATTAACCCCCATTACAAATGTACTACAATTTTATCATTTTGTTGTACGTTTGTAAATATTATTCCTAAAATTTGTCAAAAATCCTTTTCTTAGTATATTATTAGAAAAATAAATATGATTTTGTTTCACTTTATGTTGATTCAGATTATTATTTTTTAGTCATTCTTCATACAAACATTATTTGTGTATTTTAATTAATTTTTCTAAAGAAAATAGCCATATTTCATAGAGTATAAATCTCAATAAAATATGGCTTACATTTT
>CATKFT010000075.1 GCA_949747745.1 uncultured Clostridia bacterium | reverse complement strand
TGTATTTATACAGATTAATTAACAAAATTGAAATTGACAAAGATAAAAATGTATACATATATTTTAACTTTTCAAAACTAAATTCTATTAATGAAAATCTAGATGAATTTATCAAAATTGAAGAATTGCTTAACGAAAATATACAAAAAACAGGCTAAAAATGATAAAAAATCACTAAATTTATAAAACAAGCAAAGTCTTGCAAATCCACACCTACAAGACTTTGCAAACTGGTTGGTAGTTTTTTAAATCCACACCTTCAATATTTGCTTTCCAACCATTAGGAAAAGGAATACTAGGATATTTATTAGAAATATTTCTTGCATAATTATATCCATTACTATTATAAGGAAGATTTCCAGTAACTAAATTAACACCGATCAGGATTCACCATAGGAACAATATAAATAGAAACAATATCAAAAATTTCTCTAGCATTATAACCATAAATAGTAGAATAATTAGAATAAGCAATGCAGAAATCCTCAACAAATTTCATTAATACAGGAGTAGTAATCCACTCATTTGCATGAAAAGAAGCATTATAAAACACCTCTTTTTTTCCAGTCCCAATTCTAAAATACAAAAGAGCATTACCAAGCACACTATCACCAATACTATCTATATATAAAAATGGATAGGCACTCTTTAAAGCATACATATCTTTTAATAAAACATCATAATTATAAGGAATATTAGTAGAAACAATACTCAATTTAAATCACCCTAAATTATAATATGAAGATGAATAAAAAAAGTACATATAAACATGTAGAATTAAATATATTAATATTCCTTAGCACTAAGTACTTCTACAAAATGCTTAGTAGTCTTAGCAAATCTTAAATTTGATAACAAATACTTTCTATTTTCAGAAGCAAAAATTAATAATCCCTCTACTACTTCATTTTTTACAATAGGTAAAATAATTTGAGACATATATGTACAAGAATCATTAGAAACAATAGGAACAATAGTATCCATAGAAGCATTAATATAATCAGAAAAATACATATCACTAATATATAAATTTAAAATATTAATTAAATCACAACTTAAATCTTTATTCAAATAATTAGTAGTAGAGCTAGAAGAAACAAAAACTACTTTTTTTAAATCAGTTAAAATAATAGTAGAGTTTGATAAAAAACTTGAGTTATTTAAAAAATCAATTAATTTATTTGTAATATACATATTTATAACCATATATAATATAAAAAAGCTTATATTATAACCTTTCCTAACAAAATATATATACATTATAAGTTAAAATTAACTAAAATGCAATAAAATAAAACAAAAAAATCTATACGTATACATAGTTAAAAACTGCATATCATATAAATATAATTTTACTATCAGTAAAATTAAAGGAGAAAATATATGGGAGCATTTTATAGATTTTGGAAAAGAGAACCATTATTAAAGAAAACGATAGAAATAGAAGATAAACTATATAATAAACTAACCGAACTATCAGAAAACGTATATCATACATCAACAAATCAGCTAATTAATGGATGTATAGAAGAATTAATAAAAACTAAAAACATAAAAATATATGAAAGAGAAAAAGGAGAAATACCAGTACAACACTCATTACTAATTAGAGAATCTTTATTCAATGGTTTAGAGCAATTAAGAGAAAAATATAATTTATCAATTTATAAATTAGTTAATATAGCAATAAAAAATGCATTAGATGAATTAGAATAAATGTCGAAAATGGATTTGAAATGTCGAAAAAAATAATATATAGTCTAAATATGAAGAAAGAAGTATTATATTATCAAATATTAAATATAGGAATAAAATTAAAACATATAAAAAACATAGATGAAAAATTAGAAATAATAATAAAAAAATACTATGGAAGAGATATCCATTTCAACCCATACTTAAACTCTAAAAACAAACTAGTAAGAATGATAATAGATGGAGAATTTCCAACAGTAGAAGAGTGGAACAAAATTGCAGAAGAAGAAGGATATCTTTCACATATATCTTTAGAATACATAGGAGAATGCAATTGGAAAGAGTTTAAGATAAAGCTTTTAAAAGAAGTAAAACAAATTCTTTTAGAATAAAATAAAGCAACATGAGATTTAAAATAAAACAACATATTTATCTATAAAATAATATAAAGAATATCTGATAAAAAATACATTATTTAAATCACATAATATATGTTAAAGCAATTTACATGTGAAACCATTATAATAAAGTAGACATAGTAAATTGCTTAAAAAACGTTTAATAAAGTAAAGTCACACGATTTCCGGATTTTTCTATAAATCCCTCTTCTTTTAAACTCTTAATCTCTCTCATCATAGCACTCCTATCAATACTTAAATAATCTGCAAGATCAGTAAGAGAAAAAGGAATTTTAAAAGATTTACTCATACTTTTAGTAGAAACAATATTAAAATACCCAAGTAGTTTTTCACGAATAGTACGTTTGCTTAAAAGTTCAATTCTCATATTCAAATCAATAATTTCATTTAAAAACAGTTCAGGCAAATTAATAAGTAAATTTTTATGAAAATCACAATTATTTTTACAATCTAACTTAACATCATCATAAATAAAAAACAAAACACAAGAATCCTTTCTTGCTTCTACGAATAATTCATTATTTGTACTCACACAATAGAAAATCTCCCCAAAAATATCATTAGAAGAAAAATGTTCAACAATAGTTTTATTACCATTAAAATCATACCTCACAAGTTCGGCTTCTCCAGATAAAAGAATACAAAGTTGATTTCTTTTTGCAATATAACTAGTAATAACATCACCTTTAGCAAAGTTCTTTTTTTGTACTTTTGAACAATTACTATCGAAACTTTTTATAAAATTGGACACATCAAAAACACCATTCATTAGAATCACTCCGAAATAATTATAGTAATTTAAATATATTAT
>CATKFT010000074.1 GCA_949747745.1 uncultured Clostridia bacterium | reverse complement strand
TATGTACTACATTTTTGTATATTTTCTTTGCTTTTGAATATATCACATTTTTATTATCGTTGATAAAATCGCTTTCAGCTTGTAAGAGATCTCTATACTTGTCCCCCCTACTATTGAAATCTAATAATTAGTGTGTCTGTAATTCTTCCATTTTTAGGTGCAAATTCATTAGTCTTATCATTTTTCATATATATATCATTTAATGTAAATTCTTCTATGTATTTGAATCCTTTTTCTTCTAAAACTTTAACAATAGTTGATATTTCTTCAAAGACTTCACAAGTTATTTCTATATCTTTTATAAACTTTGTTTCTTTTTTATCACTATCATATATTCCTACTTTTTCTTCTAATAGTTTAAAATTACAACTTATATCCACAAAAAATTTCTTTTTATCTACTGTTACCATTTTATATAATTTTTTTGCCACATTTCTTATTTTTTCTGTATTTTGTTGTATAAAATTGTTTTGTGCCATTAACAAGTTTTTATATTTAATATCTTTAATTATATTAAAATCTATTGGTGTTAGTACATCTCCTACAACTGGAATCATATTATTGAATCTAATAATTCCATAATCTTGTCCTATTTTTATGTATGTTGGATTATCACTATATTTTTTGTGTGTACTTTTAGGCGAAAATAAAGGTGCAAAATATTTGATATTATCTATCTCAATAATAACACCTATATATGGTCTTTTTTGATTTTTATTGTATGGAACTTTATCATCAAATTGATATAAATAATCAATATATTTATCATCTATGTTATAAAATTTTAATCTATCCATATTCTCTCCTTTAACAAAAATTGTGGGATGCTTATATAAAAACACCCCACATAGTTTTTATCGCTTACTTAGGGCTAAGCTACTCCCATTTGAAAATATTTGCATATTTTCTTTGTTAGTATATTCATTATACACTATTTTTATGCTATTGTCAAACACAAAAATTACAAACGATAGCATAAATTTTTAGTAGGATTTCTCTTTTGTAAAATCTTGAAGCTATTTTGTAGATTGATTTTCGAGATTCCTATTTAATTTTATATTTTTATCTTTATTTTATTTGTTTTTAGGTTCACTTAATAAACCTATTCATAGGCTATTTTTATCATATTTTTCTTTATATATCAATACTTAAACTGCTTTTCCATACCAAATATTTTTCAATTCATAATACAGCTCATCTCTTGCATCTACTATTGGTATCTTAAATCCTGTCGCTCCAAATATCTTTTTATTTGCTTTCTTTCGTATTCTTTTTTCTAGTTCTTTTATTTTCTTTTCTCGTTTTTCAGTTGTTGATATATCTATTATCTTTTGGTAAATATTTCCACCATTTTGTGTAAATGCTCTCAGTTGACTCATTTCATCTATTCCATTTTCACTCCACACTTTTGCGTCTGTACTCATTCTTTCTGATAATGTATGATGTACTTGACCTTCTTGACAGCACCCTGTTAATTTATCTTTGTAAATATCGTGTGCTTCTATTCCTTGCCACTGGTTCATTAAATATGTCTTTGTTTCTTTTATTTTCTTTAATCTATTTTCTAAGCTTTTTGTATTTCTTCCTAATTGCTCATCTTCTTTCATTTCTTTCTCTATATTTTTTATTGCTTCATTCATTATATTCTCAGTACTTATTGGGTCAAATTGGTCTATTGCCTCTTGTAATTTTGTTTTTAAATATTCATCATAATTTAAATGATTTATATATTTCTCTAAATGAAATGTATCTAATACAAATACCGATTTTGCTATCCATTCAGTTCCTGCTTTTATATATGACGCTCCATCTCCCATTACAAATGCTGTTTCTATTTCTTCTTTCTTATATGTACAATCTATGTAGTAGGCTACATCTTCCCACATTTCTTGTGTATCTTTATATAATCCTGAAAATGTGAATTTATCTACTAATTCTTTTCTTACCTGTTTTACTTCTGGTATTCTGTCTGGTTTTGTTAATGTTCTTTTCTTTGTATATATTGTTACAATTTTTGAAATAGTACAACCTTTTTTTCCTCTTTCTTTTATATGGTCTTCATCTACTTGTATAAATATATTTTTTGCTTTTATTTTTTCTTCTTCTTTGCGTTCTTCTATATTTATTTTCCATTCGTTTTTGCGGACATTCCTCATTACTGTTGTGCTACTGATTTCCATTTCTGGTATTACTAATTTTCCAGACTTACTATACGATTGTTCACTAGCTTTTTGGATTAATTCTGCTTTTACTTTTTTGTCTATTCTTTCTCCTTTTTCTAATCCTAAAACGTTATCTGTTAAACATACATTTTCGCCTGTTTTATTATCTTTGTAATATCTTCTTTCAAATTTTGCTTTTCCATTTTTGGTTATTAAACTTTTCTCTGCAAATCTTACAGCCTCATATTCATTCTTTCTTTTTGAATCTTCAAATACTAAATTTTCTATTTGAGTTACTATTTCAGAAAAAAGTTCTTTCCCTAAGATATCTGTAAAGTCTTTTATTGCACCAGTTAGAGTACTTACATCAGCACCATTTAAAACATCTTTTAAGCCTTCTTTTAAAATTTTGTTGTTTTTCTCATAAATCTTTTGTATAATTAAATACATAAGAGATACCTCCTTTGAATATTTATTTTTTTTCGATAAAAATATTCTATCAAATCGGTATCTCTTATTCAATTTTTTTCTTAAATTTCCCTACTAAAAGTTTATACTAACCACACTAACATTAATATTAGTTACTTTAACATTTAACTCTCTTGTCACAATATTTTGAATTTGCGCGATTTGGCTTTCGTCTAATTTCTCTGCTCTTAC
>CATKFT010000073.1 GCA_949747745.1 uncultured Clostridia bacterium | reverse complement strand
TCATATCCGCTTTCACTATTGATATGTCCTGCATTTGGTATTAAAACTTGCTCTGTTGCAATAGTATCTGCAAATTCCTTTTCTACTTCATATTTTACATATGGATCATTGTTTGAATAAAAACATATTATTTCATTTGCATATTGTTTCACATCTACTAAGTTGTTAAAATACATTGTCTTATTTACTGTATCATATTCCTCGTTTATTCCTAAATAATTATTAAATCCACACACAAATATTAGTTTTCTTACTTGCACTTTATTCTCTACTAAAAATTTGCTAACAAATACTGGTGCAATACTATGTGCTATTATTGTTGTGTTTTCATTAATTAATCCTAAATCTAAATAATATTTAAGTAATTTACTCCAATTTTCATAATTTTGATACCCTACTCCAACAGGAAATTGTGGTACATATACTTGTTTTCCATCATCTTCTATAAAATCATGTAGCCAACTAAACCAATTTCCAAATGGACTTCCAAAACTTCCATGTATTATAAAATAATTATCTTTCATGTTTAACACACCTTTCTATTGATTTTTATAAATCATCTTCTTCTATTAGAGGAATTATATCTATTGCTGGCTCTTCATAAGGATGAATCTCTCTTAATTTTTTTAGTACCTTTTTAACTATACTAATATCACATCTTGCTTCTAGTTTTTCTTCTTCTACAAATTCTAATTTATTTTTTTCTCCAATATATGGGTTAGCAATGTCTGAAGGTTTAAAAGTTCCTATACACTTTGTAGATATAGTACAATCTGTATAATTTCCTATAATTCCTGCTCCTTCGCCACAAATAGCACTTCTGACTTCTTTGATATTTTCAACTGGTACAGTTACAATAATTTTTACTTTTTTAACATCAATATTCATTTTCTATGATTTCCTTTCATTATTTTACTAACTTGTGTTGTTCTATTGACCATGCAGGTGTACAAGACATAGATATTTTGCAGTATTCAGTATCATAATAATATTTTTCATTAGGCTCTATTAAAATAGAATCTCCTTCTGAAAATTCAATTTTTTCATTTTCAAAATTTAGTGTTCCTCTTCCTTCCATAACATATATTAGCTCTTTACTTATAAGATTTACACCATACCCCTCATCTGGATATCTTCCTTTAATTGTTGCTATACCTAAATCTATATCTTTATCCATAAATGAATATTCTAAAGTTTTACACTTCTCACTATTTTTGCCTTTTAAAGCATCATTATATTTTATTACTTTCATTTTTATCGACTCCTTTTTATTTTAAATAATCACTAACAACTATACTCTTGTCATTTGCATTTATTGTTACTTCTGCACCAATAGGAATAATACTATTTCCGTGTATATGTCCAAAATCATTAGTTTTTATTACTGGAACATTTGAGTTTATTTTTCTTAGTTCATCTACAATGCTGTATTTATTTTTTTCTATGTGCTGAAGTTGATATATATAACCAAAAACTACTGCTTTGCTAAAAGCATTCATTTGATTATATTGTTCCAGCATTGAGTTCCACTGTATAATATCTGAATGAAACCCTTCTAAAAATAGTACTGCATTTTCTAAATTTGGCATATATGGTGTTCCCAACAACTTTAATAAACATCTTACATTAGTTCCATATATTTTCCCTTTGATTTCTTTATTTTTAAAATTAATAAATTGTCTTTCTTCATAAGGAAGAATAGTCTTATTCCCATTAAATAATTTATCAATAATCTCATTTTTATCGTAATCTGTAACTTCATCTTTTCCAAACCAAACATAATCTTGACAGTGAAAAGTTATAAGTTCAGTCATCTTATTTATTGCACAAAGTAATACTGTAATATCACTCATACCCAGAAAAATTTTGGGATTATTTTTTATATTTTCGAAATCTATATATGGCAATATTCCATTTACCATATCTCCACCTTTTACAGTAAATATTGCTTTAACTTCTTTATCACTGAACATATCATTTATGTCTTTTGCTCTTTCTTCTGGTGTTCCTGCACAATAATTATCTTCTGAAAATAAATATCTCCCATATTTTACTTTTAATCCTAAACTTTCAAAATACTTAGTTGCATTTTCTAAAGGTTTTATATCTTTACTTTTTAATGCTTTATCTGGAGCAATGGCTCCTATTGTATCTCCAACTTTTAATTTATTTGCTAACATTCTATCCTCCTAATAGTTTTTTCTAATAAATTCAAATAATTTTTTATATTCTTCCTCGTGAATAAGTAATCCATCTACTCTTTTTTTTACCATTTTTTCTAATTCTTCAAAATAAACATATTTAACTTCTGATACTTCATTATCTTCAAAAATATATTCCTCTACTTGATTATTACATTTTAGTAAATATACATATCCAAATTCCATATTTTTAGGATTCTTTGTACTTTTTATTGTTGCAATATACTCTAAATCTTTTTCCTCTACTTCAACGCCTAATTCTTCTTTTAATTCTCTTATTGCACCGTCAATTACACTTTCTCCTGCTCTAATATGTCCCGCACCAGAAATGTCCCAACAATTAGGATGAGATTTCTTTGTTGCACTCCTCTTTTGCAATAATAGTTCTTTTTTATCATTTATAATCCAAATATGTGCTGTTCTATGAAAATTACCATCTTCGTGTGCTTGTAACTTTTCCTTTACTTCTCCTGTTGGATTATTATTTTGATCAACTATATCTATATATTCCATAATTACTTCCTATCTTTTAAATCTTTTTATATATTTATATCACAATTTACAATATTTTCATAGCTTTTTATTGATATTTCC
>CATKFT010000072.1 GCA_949747745.1 uncultured Clostridia bacterium | reverse complement strand
TACCAGATGAAAACAAGCAATCCAAGAATAAAAATGATACAAGATTTTAAAGGAGGAAAAAGTTATGGAAGAAAACAAAGTTAAAAACGTAATAAATATAATTAAAGATATGAATATAAAAGATAAATTAAGATTAGGTATATGTTTAACTACAAGTAGTTGGACTAATATTTTATATAATAAAACTGAAATGCATGAGAAATTTGATACTATGCTAAAAGAAGTAGATGAAGAATATAGAACTACTCTTATAAATTTTGCTAAATATAAGCTTGTAATGTTTACTATGGCTAAAATAATGGAAATGCAAGAAGTTGAAAGAAACAAAGTAGCTTTGTATTTGTTTAATAGTGTTAATGTTTAATGAATGTTAAAAAATAATATTATTCTTTTTATATTATAGAAATCTAAAAGGATTTAAGGAAATATAGAGAATGTAACTAAAAGAGCAAATAATTATTGCGAATTATTTGTTCTTTTGTTATAATTTGTAATATAAAGAAAATAGGAGAAAAATCATGAACAAAGGAAAATTAGGAAAAAATGCAATATTTTTAATTGCAAGTGATTTAATATATACAATAACAGCATTATTTGCAGAAACATTTTTAGTAGCATATTTATTAAAAATAACAAATGACAATATAACACAAGTATCGTTATATTATATGATTATTAATTTTATACATGCAATAGGATCTATATTCATTGGGAAATTTATAAAAGATGAAAAATATAGTAAAACAAATATATTATCTCTAGGAATAATAATAAGAGCAATATTCATTTTGTTTATAGTATTACTAGGAAATAAATTATCAAATATGTTTATAATAGTAGCTATTTTTTGTGGCATATCAGAAACATTATATTGGTCAACTCATGAAATGATATTTGTGGGTATAACCAACAATGGCAATAGGAAAAGTTATATGGCAACGAAGAAAATAGCTAGTACAATAGTACATATAGTTGCACCAATCATATTAGGCTCTACAATAGAGTTATATTCTTTCACTGAAATTGCAATATATGTTTTTGCATTGTCAATAATTCAAATATTTTTATCTTTACAAATAAAAATCGACAGTCATGCTAATAATAAGACAACAAAATTTAGTATAAAAAATTATATAAATACAATAAAATCTAAAAAAGACTTAAAAGTACATAAATACTATAAATCAAATTTATTATATGGAATAGTAGAAGATCCTATGAAAACACTAGTAACGATTATTACAATAATGACTTTTAAAACATCTTTAAATTTAGGAATTTTAACAACTATTTTTTCAGTATTTCAAATTGCAGTTATGTATTTATATAAAAAGTTTTATAATAAAAATAATGCCAAATACATATTATTTGCAGTTTCTAGTTTGATTTTTATAGGTGCTATGGGATTAGTTATTGATATACGAAAAATAACTTTAATAATTTATAATTTTGCTTGTACAACAGGATTATGTATTTTTGATGCAATATATAATACTCAAAAAGGCGATTTAATAGCGGAATGCAATATTGAGGAATATGATGTAGAACATGTAATGTTTAATTCAATTTTAACATGTTCATCAAGATTTATTGGATTTTCTCTGATATTGTTTGTAGGATTGATAGATAATATGATAGTTTTTAAAGGATTATTAGCGATTATATCAATTTTGGTATTGATTTATTCTAGAATTATTGCTAATATAGAAAAAGGAGATAAATATGATAAAGTTAAACAACAATCAAATGTATAAGATAGAACCTTTATTTAATGATATAAAGTTTTATATGGGCAAATCAGTATTAGATGGAACTATGGGAGAAGCATACACTGATAATATAGAAGATCCTACAATTGCATATTTATTAGTTAGACAATATTGTTTTATTAATGGAAATAGTAAAAGTAATTTGGCAAAACAGGTTATAGAAAATTTACCTAAAACTTGTAAAAGAATTATTGCTAACACTGATTGGCATCATATAATTGAAAGTACATATAGTAAATTTGAAAAAAGCAAAAGATATTCATTGAAAAAACAAATTGATGTATTTAATAAAGAAAAATTAAAAGAATATAGTGAATTATTAAGTAATGAATATGAAATAAAAGTAATTGAGGAAAAGATATATGAATTAATCAAGGGTAATAATAAAGATCCATTAGACATGAAAATAACAGATGATTATCTTAATAAAGGTATAGGTGTATGTTGTTTTAGGAAAAATGAGATTGTTGGCATATGTAGTTCTAATATAATATACAAAGATGGAATAGAAATAAATATAAGAGTAAAACAAGCATATAAACATAAAGGAGTTGGAACTGCTATGGCATCAAGATTAATATTACTTTGTTTAGAAAAAGGATTATATCCTAGCTGGGATGCAGCAAACCTTAATTCTTTAGGTCTAGCTAGAAAATTAGGTTATAATTATGATTCTGAATATATTATATATATAATTAATGAGGAATAAGATAATAGATACAAAAAGCTTATGCTTTTTACCTAATATATTTTACAAAAAGTCTTGAAAAATATAAAAAGTTATGTTAAATTGTTAATAACGAATTGATTGATATTTGTATCAATCGTTATGAGAGCCGAAAAAGTTGTAGATAACTACGCCAACGGCACCATGGGAGAGTAGAGGTTTCACGATTTCTACTCTCTCATTTTTTTGTGCTTTTTTCTAATTTGCTAATCTTTTGCTAATCTAATAATTAACTTGTTTTTAAGAATACATCAAAATTATTTGCTACTTCAAT
>CATKFT010000071.1 GCA_949747745.1 uncultured Clostridia bacterium | reverse complement strand
TTTTAAAAATTAAGGATAAAATAAATTTTAATATAATAGTAGCACATATAAACCATATGATTAGGGAAGATGCCATAAAAGACCAAGAATATGTAGAAAATTATTGTAAAGAAAAAAACATACCTTGTTATATATTACAAAAAGAAGTAGAAAAAATAGCAAAAGATCAGAAAATAGGAACAGAAGAAGCAGGAAGAAACTTAAGATATAAATTTTTTAATGAAATTTTAGAAAAAACAAAATCAAATAAAATTGCAACAGCACATACAAAAAATGACAATGCAGAAACAGTATTAATGAATATTATAAGAGGATCTGGAACGTCTCGGATTAAAGGGAATCGAAATAAAAAGAGAAAATAAATATATAAGGCCACTATTAGAATGTGATAGAACAATGATAGAACAATATTGTGAAGAAAATAATTTAGAACCACGAATAGATACTACAAATATGGAAAACATATATACAAGAAATAAAATTAGAAACTTACTTATTCCATATATAAAAAAAGAATTTAATCCTAATATTATAGAATCCATAAATAGGTTATCATGTATTGCCAATAATGAAAATAGATATATGGAAGACGTAACAAAAAAAGTATATAAAGAAATATTAATTGAAGAAACAAAAAAACAAATAATATTAGATCAGAAAAAGTTTAACAATGAAGACGAAGTTATAAAAAATAGAATTGTGTTATATACTATTAATAGACTTTTAGGGTCAAGTAAAGCAATAGAAAAAATACACATACAAGATATTATAAAACTATGTAACAACAATATAGGAAATAAATACTTAATTCCAAACAAAAAAATAAAAATCTTATTAAAAAATAAGAAAATATTTTTTTTAATAAACTTATAGTATCCGTAAGCAAATGCTTGATATGACTACAATTGACACAAAAAAGACATAAAAAAACTATTGCAAATGAATATAATATGTGTTATATTTCAAGCAAATAAAGCAAGGTCCAGTTTATCTAAGAAGACTGCTTAGCTATACTGACTAAAGGGCTTAAAAATATAATTATATAAAAATTTTATAGTGAACAGTAACTACT
>CATKFT010000070.1 GCA_949747745.1 uncultured Clostridia bacterium | reverse complement strand
TCAGCAAAGAAATCAAGCATTATTTGCGAAAACAGGAAATTCAAACACAATAATAAAAAATTTAGTAATGAAAAATGTATATGTATACAATAATTGGGACTATTGTCATGGAGAAGGAGATGGACCAATAGCAGGGGGAATAGTAGCAGATGGAAATTTTACTATATATAATTGTGGAATAGAAAGTGGGGAGATAACAGCAATAAAGCCAACATTTTGTAGTAGCTATATATCATATGCAAAAGCAGGTGGAATAGTGGGGAGAATGTTTGGTAATGTTACTCCAGGTAAAATATATAATTGTTATAATAAGGCCAATATAACTGCAAAGGGTGATACAAGAATAGTAAGTAAGTTTGATACAGGTCTTGCAGGAGGAATTTGTGCATTAGATGGTCCAGTAATTATGGAAAACTGTTATAATTTTGGAAAAATAACAGCACAGGGACATGGCGGATATGTAGGAGGAATTAGTAATACTTTGCATGATGGAGGAATTATAAGAAATTGCTACAATATAGGTGAGATATCATTTATAGGAACATCATCTGGACGTGGAGAAATAACAGCGGCTCCACATGCAGAAACTATACAAAGTAACAATTACACAACAAATGTTACAAAAGAAGGTTTAGGAAATGAAAATTGGTTAGATGATGTAGAAAACATAAATAAAGGATATCCAATATTAAAATGGCAATTAAATTTGAATAAATAAAATATAAAGATATTTAGGTTAAGTGTAATTTATTATTATACCTAAATATTTTTTATATGAATATTTCTATATAATTATAAATATTTAAAAAGTGTTACAAAGCTAGAAGACTTATTTTGTATACAGTAATACTAATGCAAAAATATAGTATAAAATAGAAACAAAATACACATCCTATAATAGGGTGATAAATTTGGAAAATTTGAAAATTGAGATACAAAAAATTATAGATGAAATAGAAGAAATGATAAAAAATAATGATACAAAAGAAAACATAGAAATAAAAAGAAAAGAGCTAGATAAATTATTAAATAGATATATTGAAAAATTATAGTTTTGTATAAAGAAACACTATATACGCAAATAATTCATTTATACTATCAGAAAAATTTGCTAACATAATAACAAATAAAAAAACGAAGGTGATAGTGAAATGAAGAAAAAAAGTACTATAAAAATCGGAGAAAATTTACAAAAGATTAGAAAAAGTAATGGATATACTCAAGAAATGCTAGCTGAAAGGTTGGAATGTTCTACAAGATATATAAGCGATATAGAACAAAACAATTCTAAACCATCATATGAAGTATTGGTTAGATTTTGTAATGCATTTGATATAGGGTTAGATGATATTTTTAAACAATATTTAAAGGTAAGCAAAGAAAAAGTTGTTAATTATGAACTAAAAGGATATGAGAATTTAAAACAAAAAGATAAAAACACAATTGCTCATTTAATTGCTTTTTTTAATAAAGAAAAATAACGAAATACCATAAATGTTATAAATTGCAATAAATTTAATGATTATTATTTGTTCAAGTAATTATCAGCTAAAATTTTTATCTAGTAACATTAATATGTAAAATATGTAATTATTTAATCCTTTTCTAACAATAATTTAATAATTGTTCATAATACTGAATTAGAAATATATAGTTAAAAAGTATGTTTTGAAATATTTTTTCATTTTCAAGACAACAAATGATTGAAAAATGAATAGCTAGTATGCAAAATATTAAAAGCTTTGAATATTTGCATTAATATATAAAAATATGTGAAAAGTGGTTGACGAAAGTAAAATTATAGTATATAATATGATGTATTATAAAAAAGAAGAAGTCATCCACTTCTCACCTTATCATAAAAGAAAAAGGTTGTAAACATAGTGTTAAAATATTATATAAATAATATATTTATATAATATTTAGAATGTGGATTGACAAAAATGTCAATCTTATTTTTTTGGAGGTGTTTTAGATAAAACAAGAATTACCAATTAATGAACAAATACGCATAAGGCAGGTACAATTAATTGACGATGAAGGTCAAAAAAGAGGAACAATGGATACAAAGCAAGCACTTGAAATAGCATACGAAAAAAACTTAGACTTAGTATTAGTTGCACCAAATGGAAATCCACCAGTTTGTAAAATAATGAACTATGGAAAATATAAATTTGAGCAATCTAAAAAAGAAAAAGAAGCAAAGAAAAAACAGAAAACTTTTGAATTAAAAGAACTAAGAATTACACCAAATACTGAAGAACATGATTTTAAATTTAAAGCAAAAAATGCTAGAAAATTTATTGAAGATGGATGTAAAGTAAAAATCACAGTTAGATTTAGACGGAAGAGAATTAAACTATGTAAAGCAAGGAGAAGCTATACTAAATAATTTTATAGAAGAACTACAAGATATAGCATCACCTGAAAAAAAACCAGTATTAGAAGGTAAAAATATGTTTATTATATTAGCTAAAAAAGCTTAAAATAATAGATATTAAATATGGAAGGGAGTTTGAAAACTATGCCAAAAATAAAAACAAACAAAGCAGCAAGTAAAAGATATAAATATACAGCTACAGGAAAAGTAAAAAGAACAACTGCAAATGGAAGACATAGACTTGCAACAAAAACACCAAGACAAAAAATGTCTAGAAAAGCAAATACTTATGCTGATAAAACAGTAGAAGCAGGAATTAAAAAATTATTACCATATGGTAACTAAAATG
>CATKFT010000069.1 GCA_949747745.1 uncultured Clostridia bacterium | reverse complement strand
TTGTCTCAGTTTCTTTTTCAATTTTTTCTGCTCCTGCAACAATTTCATCTACTCTATTGTTAAATTCCACTACTGCATTTTCTACTTCTTCTTGTGTTTCAAATCCTTCTATATAATAATTTGCATATCTTCCAGAACCAACATATGCGTGATATCTATTATCTTCTCCTTTTGTTACTCTAAGAGTAAGTTTTTGAAAATTTACATAGAATATTTCTGGATAATCTGCATAAAAAGCATATCTTGCTGCATTCATTGCATCTTTTAATGTTGTATTTCCATTATTATAACTTTCTAGTTGTTCTTGTGTAAGATACTTGTCCCCTTCTGCTAAATCATAATCTTGTGTTCCTGTTTTTAAAATTCCTTTTTCATACATATCATACATTGCATTATATATGCTTTTTCCTTCTTGTGTAAGTTGATTATAATGAAAATTTGTACTAATTTGATTTGCTGTAGTACTTTCAGCGTATACAAAATTGAATTGAATAAAGTTTAATTGCAATATAAGAATTGTAAGTGCCAATATTATTGCTATTACTTTTTTTAATTTCATAAAATAGTTCTCCTCCTTAAATTTATATATAACATTTTTAGTATAACACTTTTCGTGATATAGGTCAACATAGTTTTTCTATATTTTGTACTAAAAATGTTATTGTTCAGACTATAAAAATTTTCATTGTGAAAATTAATTTTAAGACATTTTAATAAAAATTTATAGTTCCAACATTGATAAAATTAATAAATTATATATAGTCTGAACAGTAACCTAAAAATTGCTATGAATTGTAACACTGCAATGTTTTTATTTAAAATAATTGTTATATGGAGAAAACTTACAAAGTTTTCTCCATACTATTTTTTTCACTATCAATATTATATTTTAAAATATTATTCAAGTACTAATAATTTTATTATTGCTAATTTTAGCCTTGCAATATCGTTTATTGTTATTTTTCCATCTTTGTCAACATCTGCTGCTTTTAATTTTTCTCCTTCTAATACATCATATTTTATATAATGCAATTTTAACTTAGCAAGGTCATTTACTGTTATTTGTCCATCTAGGTCTATGTCTCCTAGTTTTACTTCTTGCTCTTCTTTAGTTATCCAATCAACTTTTGCTATAGCTGTACCCTTATTTCCTGCTATATCTTCAAACTCAAATGTAAATTCTCCATTTTCAGTAAATGTATATTCCCTACTAGTTCCATTATTTGTAATTATTATTTCTTCACTTTCATTTACTAATGTTGCTACTACTTTATCAGTTGTTTCATTTGTACTATATCTAATTTCAGCTGTTGGAGCTTGTTTATCAATCCATGTTACTTTTGCTTTATGTTCTTTTACTTCATTGTTTTCTTCATCTTCTGAACTTTTGTATTCAAATGTAAATTCTCCATTTTCAGTAAATGTGTATCTCTTGTTTTTATTATTATTTACAATTTCTGCTTCTGCATTTCCTCCATTAGTATTAATTACATATGGATTAATAGTTGCTACTACATCTCTATTTGTTGCTTTTGTAATACTATATGTAATATCACTTGCTAAAATTGTACTTCCATATTCAATATAATCTGCTTTTATGCTTTTATATGCTATATTACTTGCTTTATCAAGCATTTTAAATTCATAATCACCACTATCATCAAAAGTATATTCTAATGGGTTTGTCATAGTTTGTTGTAATTTTCTTAATTCTTCTTTTTCTTCATCTGTTATAGTTACAGGATTTCCTTCATTGTCAAAATATCCTTCACCACTAACTACTCCATTTTCTATTGTAGTTTCATATACTGAAACAGAAGAAACATTTCCTGTTGTATTTACATATGTTATTTTTTTAATAACTCCATTTTCGTCTACACTTACTCTTTTACTTATATTTCCTGAATCATCTAAATATGAAACATCTGTTACTTTTCCATTTTCTACTTCAATATAGCTTATTTTATTGTCATTTTTATCTAGTAAATATACATCTTCACTAATATTATCTAATGAAATAACTAATTTTCTTTCATCATTTACTTCATAGTCTACATCTGCTGATGGAATATCTTTGTCTATCCAAGTTACTTTAGCAAGTGCTGAACCTTCATTTCCAAATTTATCTTCAAATTTAAACTCAAATTGACCATTTTCAGTAAATACATATGTATCTTTTCCATCATTGTTTGTAATTGTTATTTCTGTACTTGGATTTACAAGTCTTGCTACTACTATTCCATTTGTTGGTTCTGTAGTGCTATATCCAATACCTGCTGTTGGATGTTCATCAACATTTGTTAAGTCTTGATAAAAGTTAAATGCTCTTGCTGCAAACCAGTTTCCATTTGTT
>CATKFT010000068.1 GCA_949747745.1 uncultured Clostridia bacterium | reverse complement strand
TCCATTTCCGTCTGAGTGGCTTCCATATCCATTTTTTCCACTATTTGCTGTAATTGAGCAAGTTCCACTTCCTATGCAATTGTGCCAGTGATGTGTGTTGTTCTTGCTCCAACTACTCGACCATACATGTTTGTGTGGCTTTTCTGTCTGATTTGGTATTACTGGATTTGGTGTCGTTTCAGCACTCGGTGCTGAGCTTTCTTCTGGTTGCCATGTTGTTTCTGGCTCATCTGTTTCTTGCTGTTCTGACCCTAAATCGTTTGACGGTTCTCGCTTTGAATTAGAACCTCCTTTGGGTTTGTTTGTCGGAATCGGACTATTAGTTGGCTGTTCATCCTCTTCTTGACTACTCTCCTGCCGATTAGTGTCATCTAAACTATTAGATGGCTCTTTTGTTGGCTCTGGAGTGTTCTCTGGCGGATTTGTTGCCTCTTGAGAATCAACAGAATTTTCCATTGACTCTTTAGTCTCTTCTCTACTTGTTTCTTCCTGTGTATCATTCCTCATAAGCATTGATATACCTGTTGAACAACCTACAAGTAGTAATGCTAACAGAATGACCATTAAAATTACACGACTCTTCTCTTCCCGACTTTCTTTTTCTTTGTTTGTCATGTCATATGCTCCTCCTGTTTTTTAATTTAGATTCTTAAACTCTATCATGACCATTTTTTTGTGTAACAAGCAATTTCTTTGTTACACATCTATATAAAAGGTGTAACAACACCTACTATTTTTATTTTAACAAATTTCCACTGAAAAGTCAAATTTATGTAAAATATTTTTATATTTATGTAAAGCAATCTGTTTTAATGTTAAATATACAAAAAATAAATTTATTAATTCATGGAAACAAATCTTAAAAATATTTCTAAATTACGCTATTTGTCTTTTTAGTTTTTTTCATCTTGACATTTACTTTTTCTTATGATAATATTCTCATCAAGGGAAGATTTAACATTGGGCTATTATGTTTCAAAAATAACTATATAAGGAGGTGATGTCCAATGGAAAATCACGAAAACTACTCTACAATAATTTATATGCTTAAACGGAATTAGTCAAACTGTGTCAGCTTTAGTTGAAAACCAACTTTTAATGAATGAAAAATTTGATGCTAAGTTTGAAGCTCTTGAAAAAAAATTTGATGATAAACTTGATACTCTTGAAAAAAAGTTTGATACCAAATTTGATAAAATGCAAAATACTATTAATACAATGCAAAAAGATATTGCAGATTTACGTGATGATTTTTATACTGTTTATGATTTAGAAAAAGATACTCGTGCACATCTAAAACTCACTCCATAATTACGCTACTTTTGTAAAAACACAAGTTGATGTATTACTTATGCAACAACATCAAAAAAGATATTACACATTATAACTTAGTTTAACAATATTTACATATAATAAAATAATAGTTAAGATTTAGTTTTAACACCAATGATCTAGGTGTAAATTTTAATCTTAACTATCATTTTTTATTTATATAAATATTTTTGTGGATTTACATATACTCCATTTTTTCTTATTTCAAAATGTAAATGTGGTCCTGTTGAATTTCCTGTACTTCCAACTGCTGCAATTTTGTCTCCTGCTTTAACCTCTTCTCCAGATTTAACATATAATTTACTACAATGACCATAATATGTTGTTATCCCATTTCCATGATCTAATATTATTAAATTTCCATATCCACTTTTTTCTCCTGAAAATTTAACTTTTCCATCTGCTACTGCTTTAATTGGTGTTCCTGTTTTTGTTGCAATATCTAATCCTTGATGATCATGACTTCTTATTGATTCTCTTGAGCCATATCTTGATGTAATGTTTCCAGATACTGGTGTTACTGCTAAATATATTCCATTAATTGTTGATGATGCTTTCTTTTCTTCTTCTTTTATTTCTTGTAATATCTCATTTGACATATTCTCTAATTCTTGTGATGTTTCAGCTTGTAAATTTTTTGTATATAAAGTTTGAACACTTACACTTGTTTCATCTTTTAATTCTTGTCTTACATTATCTGCTACTTGTTTTGCTTCTTCCTCTGTTTTTAAATATTTTCTTTCTTCTCCATTTACATTAACTGCATATTCAAAATATGTTATATCTGATTTTTCTTTTATTGCTAAAAGTACTTGTTCATTTTCTGATTCTTGCTTTTTCTCAACTAATTTACATTTATATTTTATATCTGTATTAATTTCTGAAAAAGCTATGTTTTCTTCTTTATTATCATACAAGTTTTGTTCTATTGCTTCTTCTAGTTCATTTTTATTGTTAATATACCCTACTTCTTGTTCATCTAAATATACTGCATATACAGGTTTAAATTTCATTAATATTACTGCTGTTATTATGAATATTCCAATTGCTATTATATTTGTAAGCTTTATTATTTCTTTTGTATAGTACTTTAATTTTCTGCTTAAAATATAATTCACTCTCCTTTTCTTTTTAACATCAATATGTTTATTATACAATATATTTTGTACTTTTTCAAATTATGTATACCTAATTTGTCCTATTTTTTTAATGTTTTCCATATTTGTATTTACAATTTTTTCATATTTTGGTTATATTTTCTTTGTTTTACTCTTATTTACTTCGATTTTCTATTATTTTTACCTTTATTGTTTTTTTATATCATATAATTATATATATATTGCTTATGATAAAAAACAGTAGTATATAATATTAAAAAATCCTCTTTATATCTCT
>CATKFT010000067.1 GCA_949747745.1 uncultured Clostridia bacterium | reverse complement strand
TATCTGTATTTTGAAGTCCTATTCTTATTACTTCTATTTTCTTTTTATTAAATAAATACACTACTTCTTTACATGTTTCCACTGCTTGTGCAAGTGGTATTGGTTCATATGTTCCATCTTCAAATTCTTTTTGTAGTTTTGTATTCTTTATTACCAAAACTGGATATATTCTTACCATTTTAGGTTTTAATTTTATTAACTGTTTTGCTGTATTTATTTCGTCTAATCTTGTACTTTCTGGAAGTCCTACCATCATTTGATGACCTAATTTAAAACCTGACCATCTTATTAGTCTTGATGCTTTTTTTACATCACTAAAATTATGTCCTCTTCCTGCTCTTTTTAATATATAATCATTTGATGACTGTACTCCTAGCTCTATTGTCTTTACTTTATATTTTTTTAAACGTTTTAAAATTTCCTTATCTATGCAATCTGGTCTTGTTGATATTCTTATACTGTCTATCTTGTTTTGCTGTATATATTCATAAGCTACACCGTAATAATTCTTCTTGCAAATTTACATCTATTGCTGTAAAACTTCCACCAAAGAAAGCTACTTCTTTATATGCAGCTTCTTCCTTAAAGTTTGATAAATAATAGTCTATTGTCTTTTTTACATCCTCTTTTGTAACTTGCTTTTTTTCTCCACTTATGCTTTTTTGATTACAGAATATGCAATCATTTGGGCATCCTAGATGTGGTACAAATATTGGTATTACATATTGTTTTTCTTTACTTCTCATCATTTTATTTCCTCCTTTTGCCGTTCGTTTCTATACATTAATATATAATTTTCTTCATTACAAACTAAAAAAGCTTATGCACAGAAATGGAGACTTTCCCACGCTTACTTATTATCCATTTCCATTACAAAAATAGAATATATTAAGTCTTCTTACTAGTTTGTAGTTTTATACATTTTAATTAAAATTGATTTGTTTCAATTACATTTTTTGCCGCATCCATTTCTGCTGTTTTTTTTGATTTTCCAATTCCTTTTGCTAGTATTTTTCCGTTTAACATAACTACTGCTGTAAAAGTCTTATTGTGGTCTGGTCCTGATTCTGATACTATTTTATATTCTATATGCGCTCCTTTATGAACCTGCAATTTTTCCTGTAAAACTGTTTTATGGTCTTTTTCTCCAACATGTTTACTTGCATTTTCTATTTCTTCTTTTAAATTAACTAATATAAAGTTTTTTGTTTCCTCTATACCAGCATCTAGGAACATTGCCGCAATGACTGCTTCAACACTATCTGCAAGTATTGCAGGTCTTACTTTATTACCACTTAATAATTCACTTTTTCCTAAGTTTAAGAAATCACTAAAATTATGCCTTATGGCAATTTTATATAAGCTATCTTCACATACAACACTTGCTCTAACTTTAGTCATTTCTCCTTCTTTTAAGTTAGTGTATTTTTCAAATAGATACTCACTTGTAACAAATTCTAATATTGCATCTCCTAAAAATTCTAGCTTTTCATTACTTTCTACATTTTGCTCATTTGCATACGATGTGTGTGTTAAAGCTGTTTCTAACAAACTCTTATTTTTAAATTTATATCCTATATCTTTTTCGAATTTTTCTAATTCTATTTTTCTCACCTCTTTTACTCATACTATTTTAAGTATTATTCATCATTTGCATATTTCTAATTTATATTTTAATATCATTATTATACATCAATATATAAAAAAAAGAAAGGTTTTCCCCTTCTTTTTTATTTATGCATTTTCTTTTATATAGTCTACTACATCGCTTACAGTAACTATTTTTTCAGCATCAGCATCTGGAATTTCTAAGTCAAATTCTTCTTCTAATGCCATTATTAATTCAACTATATCAAGAGAATCAGCTCCTAAATCATCTATAAAAGAT
>CATKFT010000066.1 GCA_949747745.1 uncultured Clostridia bacterium | reverse complement strand
TTTTTTTATTTTAATATTATTCACATCTATTTTATTTAATACAATTATACTTTTTTTATTTTTTAATAAATTTATTATTTCATCATCTTCTGAATTCCAATTTCTACTTGCATCAAAAACAGCAATAATTAAATCAGCTTCATCTACCATTTTTCTTGATTTTTCTATTCCTATTTTTTCTATTTCATTTGATGCATTTCTTATTCCTGCTGTATCAATTATATGTATTGGTATACCAGAAATATTAACAGATTCTTCTATAGTGTCTCGTGTTGTACCTGCTATTTCCGTAACAATTGCCCTATCTTCTTTTAATATATTATTTAATAAAGACGATTTTCCTGCATTTGGTTTTCCTATTATTGCAACTTTAATTCCTTCTTTAATTATTTTACCATTCTCAAAACTTTCAACCAGATTTTCTAATTTTCCGTAAGCATTTTTTAGAGTTATATATGCCTCATTGTGGGTAACTTCTTCTACATCATACTCAGGATAATCAATACCCACTTCTATTTTTACCATTACGGAAATAAGCATTTCCCTAATTTCTTTTATTTGTTTAGATAAAACTCCTTCTAATTGATGAATAGAAGATTTTGCTTCTTTTTCTGTACTCGCATTTATAACATCAATTACAGCTTCAGCTTGAGATAAATCTATTCTACCGTTTAAAAATGCACGTTTTGTAAACTCCCCGAGGTTCTGCAAGGGTTGCCCCATTTTCTAAACAACTTTCTAAAATTTTTCTTACTACATAAGACCCACCATGAGAACTAATTTCGCATAAATTCTCTGTAGTATAACTATGAGGTGCTTTAAAGAATGAAACTAAAACCTCATCAATAATTTCATTATTATTAACAATATAACCATATTTAATTGTATAACCTTTTACCGAGTCCATATCAAATCCTTTTTTAGGCTTAAAAATTCTATCTAAAATTACAAAAGAATCCTTTCCACTCATTCTAACAATACCTATCCCCCCAATACCTGGTGCAGTAGAAATAGCCACAATTGTACTCATATTTTAAAACATCTCCTTTTTTTAATATATATTAAATCTATAATTTCGAAGTACAGACAAGTAATACCATTCCATATTTGTATAATCTATTAATACCCGTAAGCTTAAAAAGTAAAACTAATCAAAAAATATATTACTTAATAGAAGACTACAAACACTAAAAACAAAAAGAAGCCAAACTACAGATAAATCTACGTTAAACTCACATTTAACCTTGATTTAAAATCCGAACTTTGACTTCCGATTTTCTATTCTATTTTAATGAAATTACAACTTTTCTATAAGGCTCTTCGCCAATACTAGAAGTAGTAACTTTCCTACTGCTTTGTAACTTTGAATGAATAATTTTTCTTTCATAAGCAGTCATAGGTTCTAATGTAATAGATTTTCTCGTTCTAACAACAGTTTTTTCAAGTTTAGTTGCAAGTTCTTCCAAAGCCTTTTCTCTTTTTTCTTTATATCCACAAATATTAAGTATAACTCTAACTTTATATTCGGCACCACGACTTGCAATAATAGATAAAATAGACTGCAAATTATTAAGAGTCTCTCCCCTATGTCCTATAAGATAATTTAAATCTTCCCCATCTATATTAATGCTTACGTGTACATCATCGTGTTTTATATCATACTTAATGTTTTTTCCTGGTATTACCTTTATCCAATTGTTCAAAAATTCATTTATATTCTTTATTGCACTATCAAAATCTATATTTTCAATAATTTCCCTATCTATTCTTTCTTTCTTTACTTTCTTTTCTTTTCTAAGTGTAATTTCAACTTTAACAACTCTTGGAGAAAGAATACTAAAAAAACTTCTCTTATCTTCATTTTCAAGAACTTTTATATCTGCCTCTTCCTTTGTAATCCCCATAGCCTTTAACCCATTTTCAATAGCTTCATTTGTAGTTTTACCTTCAAAAATTCTACTTTCCTCCATTTTATGCTTCCTCCTCATCTTTTAGGAATTTCATTAATACAATTCTTTCTAAAATCATCAATAAATTACTAACCAACCAATATAATGCAAGACCTAAAGGTGCGATAATCGCAATAGATACAGACATAATAGGCATAATATAACTCATACTTTTATTAGCCTGTGCAACTGCATCTAGTTCATTTGTTTCTCCTTCTTTTGTCTCTTCTGTCTTCTTTTTAGTTTGCATAGAAGTTGTCATTCTCATAGAAATGAATGAAGTAAAAACATACAAAGCTGGAATTACATATACTTTCCAATCTGAAAGAGAACCACTTGGAACACTACTTAAATCTAATCCTAAAAATTCCATATTTATATTAACTTTTTCATCTTCTGAACCTTTTTCCTTTATAATGGCTATTTCTGGATAAGCATTATTATTTTTATTTCCCTCTTCTTTTATTTCATTTGTATATTGATTAATCAAATTAGGTTCAACTTTTTTCATATATGTAAGTGGACTTCTAACCAAATAAAATACAGCAAATAAAATTATAATTTGAGCAATTGCACTTAAACAGCCACTAAAAGGACTCATTTTTTCAGTTTTATACAATTCTAATGTTTCTTGATTTAATTTTTCTGGATTGTTTTTATACTTATCTTGAATTTCTCTCATTTTTTCTTGTATTTTAGCTGACTTTTTCATTGTC
>CATKFT010000065.1 GCA_949747745.1 uncultured Clostridia bacterium | reverse complement strand
TCATTATTCTTCCTCCCTAAAAACAAATTCGAGACAGTTATATTATACTATTTTTTATCCATTTTGTAAACATAATTCTCGTTTTTTGTCAACAATTTTAATATTTTTTTATAATATCTAGTTAATACTCCTATTATTCTTTTTAAACCTACTTAAATAAAATAATATATAGTAATAATCTAAACATTAACACTATCCATATTAATTGTATATTACAAACATTTTTAAAACATTAGTTTATTTATTTAAACTGCCACTATTTTGTGGTGTCTGTGTAAAATTAGTGTGTAATGCATCTTTTGGTACTTCTGGTGTTGGTTCTTTATCTGTATATATATTTCCGAGAAATAGTATTATCAATTCCTTTATTTCCTAAAAATGTAATAGCAATTATTACGGAAACAATAACTACAGCTACTATAATTCCAAAAATCACTACTCTTTTGTTATTTTCTTTTTTCATCTTCATTTTCTCCTTTGCTTATATTTTGCCTTTATTATACAAATTTCTTTTCATTGTGTCAACTAATTAATACATAAAATACAGCAATTTAATACAAATGTTACACTTTTGTAATCTCTGTATCAAATTGCTGTAATATAGAAATATTCAAGTTTCCCTAAGCATATCTCATCATTATATCTATTCTTCTTTATTCTCAACTGTAAATCTACTTACAAACAAGTCATTTCCAGCTGTATCCGTTACAGTTATTCCATATTTTCCACTTTTCTCAAATGTATACTTAATTTCTGTCTTAACCTCACCTTCCCTAAGAATTTCAATTGTTGAGTCTTCATCTAAAAACATCAATTTAACATTATTTATACCATTAACATCAGAAAGCACCATAGTATCTCCTACTGTATATTTTCCCTTTGTCTTAAGCTTCGCTTCTTCTTTAGTAGACGTTATTACTACACCTTTTGGTAATATAGTATCAACTACAAAAGTAGTTTCCTTTGATACCCCATCATCTGTTTTTATTCTAGCAATATATGTACCATCTTGTAATTCAATATTAGAATAATCTTTAAATGTTTTTCCATTATCCATACTAATTTCTATTGTTCCTTCTGTTGTTTCTATCAAATTCTTAGGAATAACATCATTATCTTTTATATATATTCTAATATTATCTTTATTCATATAACTAATACTTAATGAATTATCTAAAACTTTAGGAAGACTATCCTGTGTTTTTTTAAACTTCCCATATAAAAATATTCCCATCACCACTATTATTATAAGTAAAAGCATAAATAAAACTTTATTTAATTTACTTCCTTCCTTTTGATGTTTGCTTTTCTTTCTCACTTTAATTTTCACCCCTTAGTTTTATAAGATCTATCTTACTTCTTTCTAAAATATCTTGTCCAAAATGTCACTTAATATTCTTATTATATATATGTAACTTTACTTTGTCAACAAATATACCTTAAAAATCAAAGTATTTTAGTTTAAAATAGGTTATATCCATTAAGAATATAACCCATTTTATATTATTGTGCTAAATTAACTACAAATCTTGTAACTGAGAATTCATTTCCTGCTAAATCTTCTGCTACTATTTTATATGTACCTGATTTAGTAAATGTATAAGTAAATTCAGCTTGTCCTATTTCTTGTTCATTTAGTATTTCTTCACCATCTAGTGTTAATACAATACTCTTTATACCTACATTATCAGAAAGTACTAATTTATCGTCTGCAGTTATATTGAAAGTTCCACCTTTTTTAGTAAGATTTTTTGCTCCAATTTTAGCTGTTATAAGTGCTGTATCAACTGTAAATGTTGTTTCAGGAGATATTCCATTATCTGTTTTTAATCTAACTGTATAAGTAACACCATTTACAAGTTCATAATTAGTATATACTTCAAATGTTTTTCCATTATCTGTACTAATTTCTATTGTTCCTTCTGTTGCCACACTAATAACATCAGTACTAATTATATCCCCATTGTTAATATATGTATAGCTAACATTTCCTATTTTCAAATATCTAAATTTTACATCTTTTAGTATTTTTACTAATTTGCTTGCATCTAAATCTTTTATTAAAGCATTATATTCTTCTAAGTCTTCAGTTTGAGTTGCTTTTGTTATTGCATTTTGTAATGTATTCCAACTTTCTTCAGTATAATCATCTGCTTTAAAGTTTTCTATTGCTTGAAGAACTTCTGCTAATTCTTTTTTAGCTAGTTTTAAATTTGCCTTAGCCAATTTTGCTTTTTGTAATGCTATACTATATTCTTCTCTTTCTGTTGCCATATCTGCTTCATCTATTGCATCAATTAATGCTTTCCAACTTTCTTGTGTATAATTAGACTCTATTAGTTTTTCTACTTCTGCTTTTAGTGCTATTAATTCTACTTTGTTTAATACATCTAATTCATATACAAATGTTACTACATTTCCACTTACTGCTATTGTTATTGTTTGCGCTTCTGGTGTTACATATCCTGCGATTTCATCTGCTACTACTTCTACTCTTGCTCCAAATGTTTGTCCTGTAACTTCTTTATCTGCTTTTAATGTATTTCCTTCTGCATCTTGATATTTTACTGTGTAGCTTAAGTCTGTTCTTGCTTTGTAAGTAAATGTTACTTCATTTCCACTTACTGCTATTGTTATTGTTTGTGCTTCTGGTGTTACATAT
>CATKFT010000064.1 GCA_949747745.1 uncultured Clostridia bacterium | reverse complement strand
TTTGTACCATTTAATCTTCCGACTAATTGCTTTAATTCTTCTGTATTCCCAAATCCAACATCTCCTAAATGATAGACAACATCATTTTCATTAACAACCGAATTCCATTTGTTTATTATATATTCGTTCATTTCATTTGAATTTTCAAATGGTCTATTGCAATATCTAATTATATTTTCATGGTTGAAATGTGTATCTGCTATAAAATATTTCATGACATCCTCCTATCATTTTTTATTACATTTACGAACATTTGTATTGTATCATGTTTTATAATAACATTCAATATTTTTGTTACTAGTTAATGGTTTCTGACAATAAAATCATTGAACATATTGAAATTGTAATGAAAATGTAAAGAAAAAAATTTTATTATTTTTTGAAATTAAATTTTGATAATATAAAAAGCACTTTATTAGGTTATAGAATAGCTTATGAAGTGCTTTTTTGAATAAATGCTTTTATTAAAGTTAATTTTTTATAAAAACGCAAATAAAATATATTCTCATTCTGTAATATTGCTGTAGTACTTGAAAAACGTGCATTTTTATAGATATTGTGATACAATATTTATATTAAGAAAAGAGGTGATTTTACGTGATTTATTCTGAGAGACAATTTAAGGAATTGGAAGAAAAATGCAGAAAACTAAAAAGAGAAAATGAAATAAAGGAAAAAGAAAATAAACTACTAAAACAACAAAACAAACAAAAAGATGAAGTAATACAAGACTTAGATAGATATAATTATCGTGGACAATGTGAAAGTTTAAAAATAGAAAATGAAGAACTCAAAAAAAAAACTAAAGATATACGAAGAAAAATTCGAGATATCGAGAATCATTCTAGGAAAAGACAGTAGTAATAGCTTAAAGCCATCTTCAACAAATGGTTTTAAAAAAGTAGTACAAAATAATCGTGTAAAATCAGGAAAAAGACCAGGAAGAGAAAAAGAACACGAAAGGTCAGCTCCAAAAGTAAGTAAATACCCAGATGAAATAATAAAAGTAGTAAAAGTTGCAACATGCACATGTGGATGTAAAACAGTAGAAAAGGAAGAAGTAGCAAGAGATTTAATATCACTAGAAATACGAGTACACACAACACAATACGTTGGAAAAAAAACAGTATGTCCATGTTGTAACAAGGAATATGCGCCAAAATTTCCAAGTAATGTAACTAGTATAATAAATTATGACGAAGATATAAAATCATTAGTAGTATATTTAAACTCATATTGCAATATGCCAAACCAAAAGACAATAGAGCTTTTAGGTTTATTAAGCAAAAACAAAATAAAAATGAGCACAGGAACAACAGGAAATATAATGTATCAGTTCAATAAAAAAGGAAAATATGTACTAGAAAAAATGAAAAAAGAAATTCTAAAACAACCAGTAATAAATGAAGATGAAACACCAATAACAGTAAATGGAAAAATAATGAGTGCAATAGGAGTATTTACAGATAAAATCAGTCTAGTAGAAGCATATGAAAATAGGACACTAGAAAGCTTTAAGAAAATGGGGATATTAGATAGATATATGGGGACAGTATGTCATGACCATAATAAAATACACAATTCATTTCCACAGTCAAAGCAAGCAGAATGTAACTTTCATATTTTAAGATACTGTAAAGCAGAATATGAAGTACATCAAAGAGAAAGTATAAAAGAGTTTATGGAGTATATGTTAAAGCTAAGAGATAAAGTAGAAGAAGAAAAACAAAAAGGAAAAAACTCATTTACAGAAGAAGAATATAAAGAAGCAAAAAAGAAATATTTAGAACTACTAGACATCTGGTATAAAAATTTTAAGAAAGATTATAACAAAGAAAATTCTAAATATTATGACAGTGAAAGATGTTTAATAGCGAGATTAAAAGAATATGTAGAAGACCATTTAAGATTTACGACAGATTTCAGAATTGAATTTACAAATAATCTAGCAGAAAGAGGATTAAGAAAAATAAAAACGAAATTAAAGATAGCAGGAGGATTTAGGAATATAAAATTTTCTAAATATTATTGTGGTGCGATAAGTATAATAGACACATGTAAGAAACAAAATAAAGCTATAGGAGAAACCTTAAAAAATATATTTATGGGTAAGAAAAAAATATTTTCATTTTAATTATTAAAAGAGCTTTCATCTCAACGAAAACTCTTTTTTAATTATCAAAAACCATTATCCAGTAACAACATATTTATCCTTATATTTGCTTAAGTGACACAAAATCTCCAATAGAAATAATGTCAAGAGCGAGTGATAACGAGTTTATTTACTCTTGATATTATTTTTATTGGAGATTAAAATTGCTTTGCAAATGTTATAGGACGAATTTTTTAATTTTTTCGTCTTATGATTTTTTATAAGCCAGATTTCATTAAATTTTCGTCCCATAAAAAATAAGCATCAGCACATATCTACTGACACCTAATTTTATAAAGATTCTCTATAACTCATTTTAATAAATTCTTTCTAATACTTGAAATATCTAGCTTTATTTCATATCTACTAACCTATACAACCTATACCTGTTATGCCTACCATAGATACAATCGTAAATCATCTAGTATTTCAAACACTTTTCTCAATTTTCCAAAAATCAATTTATGTGTTTCCACTTA
>CATKFT010000063.1 GCA_949747745.1 uncultured Clostridia bacterium | reverse complement strand
GATAAGAAAAGATTTAAAAAAAGAAGAACGAAGAATAACAAAAGATATAAATAAAGAAGATGTTATAATAATTTTAGAAGCATTAGATCAATTGATTGACTATTATGAAAAGTAGGATATAATCCTATTTTTTTTTATTAAATAAAAAAATGCAAATGAATATATTAAGATGTTATAAAATCTAGAAAACAAGAAGTTACTCTAGAATATTTCTTTTATATCCCTAAAGAAGAGAAAAAGCTGTTGAGTGAGTTATATATTTAAGCCACTTTTACTGCTCTATTTTACTTATTCAACGCTCCTTAATCAATTAAATAATACGAAAATAAGCGTCTTACGTAAATATTCTCATAATAAAATATCTTTAAATTATAGAATTTTGAAAAACAAATATGGAGCTTTTGATAGTATTACTAGAGAAAAAATCAATGACTATGATATGTAAAAAGAATATAAATCTGAAGGAAAGAATTACTGAAATGCAAAATAATATTTAAAATCCAATGATAAAAAACTATAAAATTCATTTAAGTATTTTTCTATTACACCTTTTAAATATTTAAATTATAATCACTTCTTACTATATAATAGATATGTACAAACCCCTAACAAACCTGCTAATGTATATATACTAGAACGAATGGAATAAATCATATTATATTCTAAAACATTCCAAGAAAGGTATAGGTAAAGAAATAAAGTATCTATTAATAAAAACATAATTATTGTCAGTATAAATATACCTAATACTTTTAAAAATTTTTTCATATTATTCACTCCAATCAAAATTAATTATATTCTAAGAACAAGTCACTAATCCACCATGCTCACCAGGATAACCTCTATAAGATGAGTTAGTTGTTAATGATATCCCAGCAGCTACTCCAGTCTTTGAAATTGTAATTCCAAATGTTGGAGGTATAGTTCTAATTTTATGACTATACAGATAACGTACATTAAAATACTTAACCTTTTCACTTACTTCTCCTGTGATTGAGAAACTGACACTACTTAAAAATGCGTAGTATTTATCACCTATTATCTTAAATGGAAAATCCCAACTATATGCTCAAAACTCCTTACCCTTCTTTTTTTGCTGCTGTTTTTGTCCAAGTTTTTATATCAGTTGTTGATTTATATTCCTTATATTGAAGAGATGAACTCGCTATAGAAATCTGTTTAAAATTATGATTATTATCAGCTTCATAAGCCATAGCAAAATATTCTTCTGTTGCCCCCAAGTAAAGTTTACTGTAGCTTTCATTGTAGAGACTCCTGTACTTGATTTATAGCTTAATGTGTTTTTTTAACACTAAAAGTCATAGTTGCAGTTGCTCTTAAAGTGAACCATCGTATGATTTAATAGCTTCAATTTGAGTATCGTTATAATTATAACATTTTAATTCTTCAATGGATAATTTTTTATATACATCTTTTGATTTCGTTAAGAGATACTGAGAGTTTAAAAAATTTTGTTTTGATGTTAATTCATATGTGTTAATTACCATTGAATCAGTTGCATTTACAGTATTATTAGATAAAACAACTGTTGCAATCACAAACTATTTTCTATTAATATTATAACATTTTTTGAAATAAAAAAAATATTTTTAACAATTTCAAAAAAATAAATTAAATGTGCATTGTAAAATGAAAGCTAATAAAATACTATTAGAATATTTAAAGAATAAAGACACAAGAATTCGTTATGAAAGGTAAATATGGATATAAAACACATATCACTATGATACAAGAAGGAATTATGACATGAACTATAATATCCACATCCCACATAGAAAAGTTTAATGAAAAAGACAATCTAATGTACTATACAAAGATAATATCAAAAAAATCACAAATAATGATTTATGAATTTTTTTGAAATAATCAGGATAATGAATATCCATTGAAATTAATATTTATATATAACTCGTTTCATCAAATTCAAATCTAAATTTTTATCAATCTCTTCTTTGTTTTGTGACGCATTATAAATTTTCATATAATCATTATTATATTTCAAAGAAAAATAACCCAACAACTTACTTATATTAAAATATACACTTAGTATTCCTTCTTTAAAAAGAAAAATGGAGACAATTCTCCATTCTTTAGTATATGTAGTTATATTTTAAAAATCGCACATTGATAATAAATAGATACTCATTTTTTATTTTAAAGCAATTTTGTTAAGTCCTCATTGGACTTTATAATACCTATATTAATTCTCATTTAACATTATTTTAATTGTTTTATAAAGAATCGGTTTATATTCATCAATAGGAAGAGGTTCTTTTTTGACAATTGAAGAAAAAACTGTTGAGCCAACTAACTCAATAATCATAAATAAAGTAACCTCTGGATTTGGAATATTAAGGTTTCTTCTTTTAACTTCAGATAAAAATAATTCATTTAATCCTAATTCTTTATCATCCATAAGTATAGAAATTTTTTCACTATATAGTCCTAGTGATAAATTTTTTTGAATAAAGTTAATAACAAGAGGATTATGTACTAAAAAATCAATAATATAATTAATAATAAAGATGATTTTATCATCTAGTCTTTCAATATTTTCTTTTTCAGAAGCTTTTAAAGCAGTATGAAATAAGCG
>CATKFT010000062.1 GCA_949747745.1 uncultured Clostridia bacterium | reverse complement strand
AATGTTGTTCCATTTCTAAAATCTCCTGCCATATATACTTCTGCCATTTCTTATTTCCTCCTTATTATTTCTAATTTGTATCTATTTTATACCATATTTGTTGTAAAATCAAGGTTTTTTTAATAAATATAATTATGCATCATTATTGTTCGTATAATGTAAGTTTGGTTGGGGTACTGTGATTCGAACACAGGAATGTCGGAATCAGAATCCGATGCCTTACCACTTGGCGATACCCCAATATGTTTTACATTATTATATTATCATAATACAAAAAAAATTGCTAGTATTTTATAAATTTTAATTTTTATCTACTTACTAGTTATATGTTAATGGTTATAACAAATGTATTGTCTAGATTTTCTTTGTTGTTTTCTATTGCAATTTCTTTCGTTTTATGTTAACATGTATTTATACTATTTCTTTTATAATCAAATTCATGGAGGTAAAATTTTATGCAAGTTAAGAATACTCAATTATCTGTCTCAAATGATTTTTTTGATTATTTAAAGCAAAATTTGGAAAAGTATTATCCTAAAGAAAGTATGAAACGGGAAATGATAAGTCTCCTTTTCGTACTTGCCATGAAAAGGAGACCTAATCCTAAGTTTTTATTTCAACACTGGGAAATTCACAACTATTCTAAGGAATATTCTCCTACGCAAGCAATTGCACTGTGTGAAGATTTCATCCATAATGGCTTAGGATATGATATGAATTTCTCTGAAACAATCTCTTTTTTAAAAATAACTTTTCCAAACAAAGTAGAACCCTGAAATTTAGGGTTCTACTTTGTTTATTTATATGAAATTATATTTTTATATTTCTACCCAAATATTCCTCTTTTCTTTACTGGTGGTTGTTCATTCATAGTTTTTGCAAGTTGCATTAACAATTCTCTTTGTTCTTTTGATAAACGCTTTGGTGTTTGTACTTCTACAGTAAAAATTAAGTCTCCTTCATAATTTCTATTTACTGCTTTAAATCCTTTTCCTTTTATTCTAAACCTAGTTCCTGTTTGTGTACCCTCTGGAATTCTAAAATTCTCTGTTGTTCCATTTACCATTGGTATTTTTAGATCTGCTCCTAGTGCACTTTGTGTAAATGTTATTGGTATATCACATAATACATTATAATCTTGCCTTGTATATATATTATGCCTTTTTATATGTACAGTTATATATAAGTCACCTTTTGGTCCTCCTTTACTTCCTGGACCACCTTCTCCTCTTAATACTACTGTTTGGTTTTCATCAATTCCTGCTGGTATTTTCACCTTAATTCTTGCTTGTTTTCTTACAGTTCCTTTTCCACGGCAAGCATCGCAAGGCTCGCTTATAACTTTTCCTTCTCCATGGCATGTAGGACATGTTCTTGTTGTTTGCATTTGTCCAAGTATTGTTGTTTGTACTTGTTGTATTCTTCCTGTTCCATGGCACATTGTACAAGTTTCTACTTTGCTTCCTTGTTTTGCTCCACTTCCCTTACATGTATCACATGTATCTTCACGATTAATTACAATTTCTTTTTCTGTTCCTAAGAAAGATTCTTCAAATGTAATTTCCATATTATAGCTTAAATCTTGGCCTTTAGAAGGTCCATTTGCTTGACTTCTAGAACTTCTTCCACCAAAACCTCCTCCAAAGAAAGATGAGAAAATATCTCCCAAATCTCCCATATCAAAGCCATCAAATCCAGAAGTAGAATATGAATAATATCCTCCTCCATTTCCACCAAAACCTGCTGGTCCATTATGTCCAAATTGGTCATACATTCTTCTTTTTTGTGGATCAGATAAATTTTCATATGCTTCATTTACTTCTTTAAATTTGGCTTCTGCTTCTTTTTTATTATCTGGGTTTGCATCTGGATGATATTTTTTTGCAAGTTTACGATAAGCCTTTTTTAACTCATCATCACTTGCATTTTTATTAACACCCAATACCTCATAATAATCTCTTTTTTGTTCTGCCATTTTTTCCTCCAAAAATTTTACTAATTTATTAAAAAGGTCTTAATTTGGTTAGTATCTCCTAACCTCCAAATTCCCTACATAATTTCGTGTTAATATTTCTTTATCTATACATAGAGGCGGAATATTTAATTTTCCGCCATCTTGCATATATTAACTATTTATTTTCTCCATCTTCTTCTACTTTGTAATCTGCATCATATACTTGACCATTATTATCTGCATTTGAATCTTCTTGCCCATTTGCTCCTGCAAAATTGTTTGGATCAAATCCTTCTGCTCCTGCATTTGGGTTTGCTTGTTTATATAATTTTTCAGATATTTCATAAAATGCTTGTGTTAATTTTTCTGTCGCTTCTTTTATTTTATCTACATCTGTTCCTTCTAATGCTTTTTTTACATTTTCAATTTCAGTTTCTACCTTTGCTTTTTCTTCTCCTGAAACTTTATCTCCTAAATCTTTTAATGTTTTTTCACTATTATATACCAAGCTTTCTGCATTGTTTCTAGCTTCAATTTCTTCTTTTTTCTTTTTATCTTCACTTGCATGTGCTTCTGCATCTTT
>CATKFT010000061.1 GCA_949747745.1 uncultured Clostridia bacterium | reverse complement strand
GATGGTGCAATAGAATTAAGTGTTGATGAAGTTGTAGGAAAAGATATAGTTTGTACAGTAGTTCATGGAAATGGATTAGGAAGTAGAAAAACAATGAACTTACCAGGAACAGTTATACGTTTACCAGGTCTTGCTGAAAAAGATATTGCAGATTTAAAAACAGCTTGTGAACATGATTATGATTTTGTTGCAGTATCATTTGCAAGAAACTTAGATGATATTAGACAAGTAAGAAAAGTATTAGACGAAAATGGTGGAAAAGATATTCAAATAGTAACAAAAATAGAAAACGTAGAAGGACTATCTAATTTAGATGATATATTAAACGAAGCAGATGCTCAAATGATAGCTCGTGGAGATATGGCAACAGAAACAGACTTTACAGAACCACCAGTAGTACAAAAAAGAATAATAAAAACATCTAATAGAATATGCAAACCAGCAATAACAGCAACACAAATGTTAGAAAGTATGACACACCAACCATTACCAACAAGAGCAGAAGCAAGTGATGTTGCAAATGCTATATATGATAGAACAAGTGCAATAATGCTATCAGGAGAGTGTGCACAAGGAGATTATCCATTAGAGTGTGTACAAACAATGTCTAAAATTGCAGCAAGAGTAGAACCAACAATTGATTATTGGAAAAAATTTGAAGAAAATAAAAACATAGAATTAAATGATTTAGAAGCAAATATAGTATATTCAACATGTGTTATGGCAAAAAATACAAAAGCAGATGCTATAGTATGTTATACATCTACAGGAGAATCTGCAAGAAGATTTTCTGGAATGGGAGCAGGATGTCCAATTTTAGCTGTAACAGATAATAGAAGAACATTTAACCAATTATCACTTGCATGGAATGTAGAACCTGTATTAGTTGAATCAGGTAAAACAATAGATGAAACAGTTGAAAAAGGTATAGAAAAATTAAAATCTAAAGGAATTTTAGAAAAAGGAGATTTAATAGTTCTTGCAGGTGGAAGTAAATTACTAAATGATGGAAAAGAAATAAAAATCGTAAGTGGAGTTGCAAGAATATAGAACATTTTTAATGTATATTATAAAAAATATTGCAAATAAACATTATCCAGTGTTACAATTCACAGCCAATTATAGTACAAAGTAGATTCATATGGATGGACGCTTTTTATGTTTTGAAACTTGAGAGAAAAATAAAAATGCTATGCCTTAAGCAATATGAAGCGAATTTTAAGAAGTAACTGTGAATAGTAACTATCCACTAAAAATCACCTGAAAAATAGAGAAAAATGCTTGCATTTTTCTCTAAAGTGTTATATAATAGCAAATGTTAAAACCTTGTACTTAGCAAAAGGATAAATTACTCTACTTTTGCCCAGTTTAAGGAATATATATTAGGAGGAGTTAAATATGACAAAGGAAAGAAAAGAAGAAATTATTAAAACTTATAAAAGAGATGAAAAAGATACTGGTTCTCCAGAGGTTCAAATCGCTCTTTTAACTGAAAGAATTACAGAATTAACAGAACATTTAAAAGTTCATGTTAAAGATAATCATTCAAGAAGAGGTCTTTTAAAAATGGTTGGAAAAAGAAGAAACTTACTTAATTACTTATCAAGAAAAGATATTGAAAGATATAGACAAATAGTTGAAAAATTAGGATTACGTAAATAATAAAAAATGTAGGGCGTTTAATAAAAATTTTAAACGCCCTATAATGCTATAATAAGTATATAAAAAGATAATATAAATAGAAGTAGCTTGTATATTGCATACATAATTTGTAAATACTAAAATGAAAGAGTAATTAAAGAGTTGTAATATTTAGGAAACTAATTTGTAAAACAAGAAATAAAAGAAGTATGTATTTGTATTAATAAAATTATTATTATAGATAAAGCTTTATTTCTTAATGGATGCAATAGATAAAAATAATTAATATGCATGCAATATAGAGGTTACAATCTATGAAATATTATCTATGTTTATATAAATAAAATATGAAAAAGGAGAAATTAATTATGTTTAAAACATTTGAAACAGAACTTGCAGGAAGAAAATTAGTTTTAGAAACAGGAAAAATGGCAGGACTTGCAAATGGCAGTGTACTTGTTAGATATGGAGAAACAGTTGTAATAGTTAATGTTACAGCATCAAAAGAACCAAGAGATGGAATAGACTTTTTTCCACTTTCAGTAGATTATGAAGAAAAGCTATATTCTGTAGGAAAAATACCAGGAAGTTATTTAAAAAGAGAAGGAAAGCCAGCAGATAAAGCAATACTTGTATCAAGAGCAATAGATAGACCACTTCGTCCATTGTTCCCAAAAGATTTTAGAAATGATGTATGTGTTGTAGCAACTGTATTATCAGTAGAGCCAGACAACTCTCCAGAAGTTGCAGCAATGATTGGTGCATCAGCAGCACTTTCAATTTCAGATATACCATTTTTCGGACCAACAGCAGCAGTAAATGTTGGATATGTTGATGACTCAATAGTTATAAATCCAACACTTGAAGAAAGAGAAAAATCAAGATT
>CATKFT010000060.1 GCA_949747745.1 uncultured Clostridia bacterium | reverse complement strand
GTGCAGAAGCAACTAAACAAATTAGATGAAAATTTTATGGATTATATTTTTTATCCTTATTAGGAACACGTTTTAAAATTCTCTCACTAATCTCATCAAAATAAATATGATGTTTTTTATCTTCATCGCAAGTCAAACTACATAGTTCCTCCTCTCTAAAATCTAACCAATCCTTCAAAATATCATCATTAACCTCTCTCAAATTACTCATAAAATCTACCTCCAAAAATTAAAATTATTCATTTTCAAAAAGCACCCACAAGAGCCCAAATACCACAAACATTCGTGCCATACCAATTGGGTAAAAATTGGGTAATATCCCCTCCAAAAACGTCCTAAAAAAACACAAATGTTCTACAAACTAAAACTCTTGTAAACGCCTAAATACCAACAAAAACTCTAATTTTCACAAAGAGGCAAAAAGCCGTCAAGTCTCGCTCATAACCCGAAGGTTGCAGACGCTGTGAGCGAAGCGATGAAGTCGCATTGGGGGATTCGAGTCTTACTACAGCAACCAAAGAAATGAGAAGCACTTGCTGGATTTTAGTAGGTGCTTTTTTGTTGTGTTTTTAGGCAAATTGTTACACTTTGGTCACAGTTGGGGTGAGACTTAGCATAGCCAGGCAGATTTTAACAAGGATAAGCCATAAATAATAAACTAATATCAATAAAAAAATGAAAAAAGTTTCTTAAACGCAAAAGTTTTTTCACAAATTTGAAAAAACTTGACTATAATATAAAAGAATAGTATAATAAAATAGTAGAAGGATATAATTTGAAAGAAATATAAATTATTTCAAATTATGTGTGCCTCCAAAGCAAAACGAGAAAGGAAGGGGATTTTCTATGGAAAGAATAAATAGAGAAAATTACTTATCGATATTAAAAAACTTCAAAGATCAGCAAATCATAAAAGTTATAACAGGAATTAGGAGATGCGGAAAATCTACACTACTTGAGATGTTTGGAGACTATTTAAAAGAAAATGGAGTAGAAGAGAAACAAATAATATCAATAAATTTTGAAAATGCCGATTATGAAGAATTGCAAGATAGAAAAAAATTGTATGAATATATAAAAGCAAAATTAGTAATAGGAGAAAAGACATATGTGTTTTTAGATGAAATTCAAAATGTGCCAGAATTTGAAAAAACAGTAGACAGCTTATTCATAAATAAAGATGTAGATTTATATATAACAGGCTCAAACGCTTATCTTCTATCATCAGAACTTGCAACATTACTTACAGGAAGATATATAGAAATAAAAATGTTACCATTATCATTTAAAGAATATATGTTAGCATTTGAAGATAAAACAGACATATCAAGAAAATTTAGAGATTATCTAAGATATAGTTCATTTCCACAAGCAGTGGAGTTATATAAAGTAAATTCAGAAAATATAAATATGTTTTTAGATGGTATATATAATACAGTCTTATTTAAAGATGTCATGCAAAGAAAAGGAATAACAGATAAAAATGTATTAGAAAGAGTTACTAAATATTTATATGATAACATAGGAAATAGAACTAGTATGAAAAGCATAAGTGATAATATAGAAGGCATAGAAAAAAATTCATCATATAATACAATTTCAAACTATGTAGATAGTTTAATAGATAGTTATTTAGTATTTAAAGCTAATAGATACGATATAAAAGGAAAAGAATTTTTAAAAACCAAAGAGAAATATTATGCAGTAGATATAGGATTAAGATATTACATGTTAGGTCAAGGCTCTGGTAGAGATATGGGACATATATTAGAAAATGTTGTATATCTTGAATTATTAAGAAGAGGCTATGAAGTATATATAGGAAAATATGATGATTTAGAGGTTGATTTTGTAGCTAAAAAGCCTGAAAATACTATATACTATCAAGTAGCTTTGACAACTAGAGGAGAAGGGGAAGAAGATAACAAAATATTAAATAGAGAACTAACTCCATTAAAGAAAATAAATGATAATTACCCTAAATATATATTAACATTAGATGATGATTTAGATGCAGACTTTGATGGAATAAAGAAGATAAATGTATTGGATTGGTTACTTGAAGAAAGAGATAGTAGTTACTAAATAAGTAGCTACTATCTCTTTATAAATTAGAAATTCCTAATAGTAATACAAAGTTCCTAAAATTATATTAGACTATAAATTAACAATAAAATTAGATGAAAGTCATAAAATAGTATATGAAGAAGAGAAAACAAAGCAAATTTTAACATGATTAGTATTTGAATAATTCACAGGTTATGGTATAATTGTGTAAAAAGAGATAGGAGAAGATATTATGGATAAATATTATGAAATTAAAGTAACAATAAGAGAATCACATCCTCCAACATGGAGAAGATTACGAATACCAGCAAATATAACATTTAATGATTTAGCAGCAATAATAGAAATAGCATTTGAATGGTGTGGATATCATTTATAT
>CATKFT010000059.1 GCA_949747745.1 uncultured Clostridia bacterium | reverse complement strand
TGTGTTAATCCTGATATATCTTTAATTTCTTTTGATTTCACCCATTTTCCTTCTTCTGGAATTGGTGCTGGTCCATGGTCTACTCCTTTTGCCACTGGACACATTTCTTCTACTTCTTTTGAATAAATCATTTTATTTGCTCCTTTCTGGTATTAGATATATTTTAATAAATTTTGAAAACTTTTACATAAAACCTAATATTTGATTTACAGCTTTAGCCCCCATAGGTTCTTCTATTTCTATATCATTATATTCTGTAATATCTTCATCATCACTCATTGTAACTGTATTTACATATTGCTTATCTTCTATAATATTCTCTGGTGGTTCATACCAAGTTACCTTATTTATATATTGTTTTGGTTGTTCTTCTTCTGGTTCATACCAAGTAACTTTATTTATATATTGATTTTTATTTACTGGCTCTTTTACTCTACTTTGTTGTAGTATCACTCCATCTTCTTTTGTTAGTTTTATTTCTTCAATATCTTCTTGCACTGTTACTTTATTTGCATATTGTTTTACTGGTCTTTTTTCTTCAATATCTTCTTGCACTGTCACTTTATTTGCATATTGTTTTACTGGTCTTTTTTCTTCAATATCTTCTTGCACTGTCACTCTATTTGCATATTGTTTTACTTGTCTTTTTTCTTCAATATTTTCTTGTAATGTTACTCTATTTGCATATTGTCTATTTTGATTTATTGTATTTTCTATATTGTGATTATTGTTGTAATTACTATTATGTTCTAATACTACATCTGATACTTTATAAGCTTTTTGTTTTACTGGTGCATTATACACTTCTTTAGATATGTTATTTATTCTCTCATATATATTTTCTTTATTTACAATAGAATTTTTTATTGCATAAACATCATTTTGTTCTGGCATTTTTATCGAATCTGCTACTAAATATTCCTTTGGTTTTTTAGTATCTTTTTGATTAGGTACTACTTCATCATCTATATTTATTCTTTTTCTTTTTATGTATTGTTGTTCTTCATTATATTGATAATCTGCACTTACATGGTTATAATCAATTATATTACTTACTGGTACCCTATAAAGCCCCTCACTATATGTTGTAATATTTTGATTATAGTATCCTTCTTTTTCTAAGTACCTTTCTAACATCCTTCTATCCTTTTTTGAATAGCTAGATATTGGAACATTTAAATATTTATATCTCCATATTAAGTGCCTATCATAACTTGTATAACTTGAATCTACTAAATCCTCATAACTATAATCTATATTAAATTTAAAATCTTGAATTCTTATTGTTAAATTTGACCAAGGTTCCTCACCCATTTTTATTAAATATGTACGTAATCTTTTTATTTCTTTATATAATTTTTCAGCAAGCCTTAAATATGCCTGTTCATCTATATTAAACTTATTTGGCACTTCGTATACATTAACAGGATTCTTTCTTAATATACTTTTTGGGTAATAATAAAAGAACATTTCTCCTGTTTGCATATTATTATGATGATCCAATACAGAAGCATATAAATACACTCTATCCCATTTTTCTGGTATCATATAGAATAGTTGCTTCTGTATTTTTTCATATATAGTTCTTATCTCAGATGTTGTAAGCATATTTCCTCCACTCTACTATTTTACAATTATGCTTTCCCCAGTCATTTCTTCTGGTTTTTCAAGTCCCATTATATCTAGCATTGTTGGTGCAAGGTCTGCTAACTTTCCTGGTTTTAATTTTGCACCTTCCATACCTACTAATATTAGTGGTACAGGATTTGTTGTATGAGCTGTATGAGGTTCTCCTGTTTTATAATCTATCATTTGTTCTGCATTTCCATGGTCTGCTGTTATAAGTAATACACCATTTTTTTCTCCGAATAGCTTCTACAACCTTTCCAACACACTCATCTATTGTTTCAATAGCTTTTATTGCTGCTTCTAAATTTCCTGTATGCCCTACCATGTCTGGATTTGCATAATTTAATATTATTGTATTATATTTTTCAGATTTTATTGCTTCAAGTACTTTTTCGGTTACTTCATAAGCACTCATTTCTGGTTTTAAATCATAAGTTTCTACTTTTGGAGATGGTATAAGTATTCTATCTTCTCCATTATATTGTTTTTCTTCTCCACCATTAAAGAAGAAAGTAACATGTGCATATTTTTCTGTTTCTGCAATACGTAGTTGTGTAAGTCCTAGTTTAGATATATATTCTCCAAATGTATTTTTTAATGCTGTAGGTTTAAATGCTACCTGTACATTTGGCATTGTTTCATCATACTGTGTCATACATACAAAATATAAGTTTAATGGTTTTGTTTCAAAACCGTCAAATTCGTTATCTACTAATGCTCTTGTTATTTCTCTTGCTCTATCTGGTCTAAAGTTCTAAAAAATTACTGAATCATTTTCTT
>CATKFT010000058.1 GCA_949747745.1 uncultured Clostridia bacterium | reverse complement strand
TAAATGTAACTGGTACAGAAAATGGAGGATTAGTAGGTGCTATGCAACAAGGAGGAACTATTGAAAATATTATTACAGATGTTTCTGTTATAAAAACAAATAATACATTTTCAAATGTTGCAAACAGTGTATTTAATGCTTCTTTAGTAGGAAATATATATAATACACCAAGCATAAAAAATAGTATTGCTTTTGGAAACATGACAGGATATACAGATACTAATGGAAATGAAGTAATTCCATATAAATTTGTAGGAGCATTAGAGGCACAAGTAAAAGCATGTCTAACTAACTGTTATGAAGTAACAGAAGAAATTGGTGCGAGTCGTGTTAATGAGGGAACAGCTGGACACTTAGACACTGTTTCAAGACAAAACTTAAATAAAGAATTTTATAAAAACTTAGGATTTGATGAAACGATTTGGAATTTGGACAATATAAACAGTAAAGGATATCCAGAACTAAGATAATTAAATAATAAAAAAGTACTATATAGTGTATATTATATAGTGCTTTTTTGCATATATAAAGAAATATATTCCATTTACATTCGAATTTTTATTTATCTTAATATAGTTTTTATATTTATGTAACACGATTGAATTTCCTAGTTTCATGGTAGCTATTTTTTATAGTCATAAATTTAATACAAGCCTAATATTCTTTATAAAGAGATTAGGAGGTGTATTAAGTTTATGGAAAGTACAACAACATATGAAATAGAGGATAAAAAGTACACAGTAATAACAAAGAGCATAGAAAAGGCAGAAACAATAGATAAACTATATGATATTATTTGCAAACATATCATTTCGCAAATAAATTAATATGATATAGGTAGGTGAATATATGAACATAAGATATAAAGTAGCAGCTTATTTAAGGCTATCACAAGAAGATGGTGATAAAAATGTTAGTGATAGTATAGTGAGTCAAAAAAATATAATAGAAAAAAAAGTAAAAGAGCTAGGAGAAGAATTTTTTATAATAGATTATTATATTGATGATGGATACACAGGATTAAACACGAATAGACCAAACTTTCAAAGGATGGTACAGGATATAGAAAAAGGAAATATAAATTGTATTATTACCAAAGATTTATCAAGACTTTCAAGAAATAGTTTTGAAGCCAATTATTACATAGAAATGTATTTTTTAGAAAGAAATGTAAGGTATATATCAGTTCTAGATAATGTAGATACAGGAACTAAAAGTTCAAATAATGATATGATACAGTTTAAAACATTAATAAATGATTGGTATAGTAAAGACATTTCAAGAAAAATAAAATCTAGTATATGGGCAAGAAAAGAAAAAGGAATGTTCATGGCTTCAATAGCACCATATGGTTATAAAAAATCAAAAGTAGATAAACACAAACTTGTAGTAAATAAACAAGAAGCGAGAATAGTTAAAAGAATATTTAACGAGTATAGTAAAGGAAAATCAATTGAAGAAATAGTAAAACAATTACAAGAAGATAATATACCAAGTCCTAATAACAATGCAAACAATGGAGATATTAGGTATAAATGGAGAGAGGAAACAATTAGAAGAATATTAAATAATAAAATATATTTAGGACATATAGAATATGGAAAAAGAATTAATTTAAGTTATAAATCTAAAAAAGTAAAATATATTCCACAAGAAGAATGGAAAATTGCTTATAATATGCATGAGGCAATAATTACAGAAGAATTGTTTAATAAAGTTCAAGAAAAGAGAGAGATAAATAAAACAATAAAAAGGAAGAAACATAAATGGGAATTAAATGGGCTGGTTAAATGTAAAGAATGTGGAGCTAAAATGATATTAAAAGTTGAGTACAAAAGAGATAGACAAAAAGAGTTAAAGTCCAAAAAAATATGTTGTTTAAATGGACTAAACAGATATAAAGGAAAAGAATGTATAAGAGGTAGTAAAGGATTAAATGAGGAAATCCTTAATAAAATAATTTATAAGAATATAAAAGAAAATATAAGAACATTAGATAGAGATACTATAAGAAATTTAATAGTAAAAGAGCAAAATGAAGTAAGTAATGCATGTAATAATAAAGAGTTACTTAATAAGGAATTAGAAAAAATAGATAATGAAATAAAAATATTGTATTCAGATTATAAAGAAAAGTTATTAGATGAAGAAGACTATAAAAAATATTACAAAGAGAAATGTAACCAAAGAAATAGAGTAAAAAAAGAATTAGAAATTTTAAAGAGGAAAGAAAATAATAAAAAAATTATAACTAATGATGAAATAAATAAGTTAATAGAAGATATATTAGATAGAAAAGAATTTAATAAAAATATAATATCAGAAATGATATATGATATTAGAATTGACAATGATAATCAAATATATATATATTATAAATATAATGT
>CATKFT010000057.1 GCA_949747745.1 uncultured Clostridia bacterium | reverse complement strand
TTAAAAAGTTCATTTATGTTGTCCAATTCTTTTATATAAAGTACGTCGTAAATAATATCACCTTATTCCTATAATCTTTTGTTTATTATATTTACTTTAAATTATTTTTAGAACAAAACCAACAAGATTAAAATTATTTTTAGTGAACTATAACGTTTTTTATTAAAATCTTGGCAATCATTAATTTGCATAAAAAAAGCTGAGACAGAAAACTTTCAAAGTTTTCTACCCCCAACTATTAACATTCATCCTTTATTTGATTTCCTAAATATAATTGCCTATATTATAAATACTTTTCCTATGTTAATTTTATTGTTTTATTTTACATCATAATCTCTAGAACTAAATTAATAAATTATCTCATTATAATTTATCTTATATAAATAGCAATATTTAAAATTCCTCTACTGATAATTCTGCATAATAATTTTTATTAAATTCTTCATCATATGGTATTTCATCAAATATTTCTGGCATCTGTTCTTTAAAATATTTTAAAAGTGGTATCATTACTTGACGAATACTTGGATGTACATGGTTATTTGCTCGCAAGCTAAATATATGTTTCCACTCTCTTATATTTGCTGTCATTGTGTATTCTGCTGCTGTTGAGTGTGGCAAAATATTTCTACACATATCTGTTGATGCCCCTAATTCTTTCATCTTTATATAACTATGTTCAATTTCTTGCATTGCTTTTTTCCATACTTCATATATTTCTTTATCTTCTATATATACTGGATTTATAAAAGATATTTCATTTCCATATTTATCTTTATCATAACTACAATATCTTGTAGATTCTATAGAAAAACTTGCAAAACGATGCCTTGTTAAATCTTTATAAGATCCTATATCGTTATATATTCTTACTGTAACTTTTTCATGTTCTAATACAGATTCATGTCCTCTATTTATACAGTTTTTTAGTAAGTTTTTATAGCTTTCTTCTGTAATTTTATCTTCTGAACGATAACATGTCCTACATGCTCTTTCTATTCTTTTCATTATTTCTTTTCCATCAAATTTTTCTACTTTTACCCATGGTTCTACAATTCTCATTTTTTATAATTCCTTTCTTTTTTATATTTAAACTTATAATTCATTTAAAAAATATATAATTTATAAAAACAGCATTTTTGACATATATACTTGTGAATATCCCTTACATTTTAATTTAAACTAACTTTCACACGCTTAACTTACTATAAAGACATTTACAAAAAGGAAGAAATAGTTTATATTTCTTCCTCTAATTTATGTATTATTCTCCTCTTCCTTCTGGAAGTGTTGGTACATCTAAAACTATCTTTATTTTGAATATACAACTAACTGCTCTACCAATTTTACTACTTTTTATTCTTTGCCATAATGATGGTTTTACATCTATTCTTGTTTCTTCTATAAAGTTGTTTTGTACTTCCCCAGTTTCTTGTACTGTGGCAACTTGTGCAGGTGCTTCTACTGTTTGTTGTATTTGAACACTTTGTTCTTCTACTACTTCTTCAGTTTCTGGCGCTGGTATTACTTTTAATGCATCTGCAACTTCTATTCCTATATAGCTTAGCGCTTTTGATCTATCTTCTATTCTTTCCATATCTATTTCAATATGCAAATTAGATTCTAAGTTGGCAATTCTTGCATTTATTAATTTTACTGCATCTTGATAATTTTGTGATGTTTCAACTTTTGATCTTCCTATAATACCTAATGTTTCTATTATATCTTCGCCAAATTTACTTTCAGCATTTTTAACTTGCTCTTTCCAATCTTGAGTTTTTTCTTGAACTACTTCTAATAAGTCTCTCAATTCACCTGAAAGTATTATATTTTTCTCTCTTTGGCGTATTAAATCTTCTATTTGTTTTGTATTTTCTTCAAACTGATTTGTAGCATACTCAACTAAACCATATGCTGCTTTATATACAGTTTTAGGAAAATTTCTTTTTTTAGGATATTCTATTAAATATGTTTTAATAGATTCAATTAAGTCTTTAAAATATGTATCCTCATCCAATTGAACTATTTGTTTTTTACTATTTGGATTAATTAGTTTTTGCACCTTATCAATATTTGATAAAATCTTTTCTTCCGTAATTACCATTCTTACGTTTACTATGCCAGTCTTAGACATTGTAAACCTCCCTCCTTTGTCCTACGTAATATTCTAACTATCAAAATTATACAACTTATTTTAAGAAAGTACAATAGGATTCATTAAAATTTATTTTTATTTTATTTTTCTTTTTCATTACAATTTTATTACACTTATTATATAAAAGTCAACATTATTTTGCAATTTTTTTTAATTTTTTTATGAATTTTATATAAACCTTGAAAAATAGCATGTTCCGGCTCTTATTTTTTTATGATAAT
>CATKFT010000056.1 GCA_949747745.1 uncultured Clostridia bacterium | reverse complement strand
TATAGATATATACTAATAAAAAGAAAGAAAAATGTTACCTTTAAACTAAAAAATGAATATTATATTATACAGTTACTGTTTCGGACTATAAAATATGTGTGCAGATTTATAAAATGACGTAGTCTAAATAGTAACAATATATGAACATATTAGGAGGAAGTATAATGAAGAAAATTATAATTGCTGTTATAGTTTTAATACTTGTAATTGCTATTTCAGCGGCAAGCATTGTGTTAAAAAATAAAGATAACACAAATAATCTACAAAAGATACGTTTAAATGAAGTAACACGTTCAGTATTCTATGCACCACAATATGTAGCAATAAAAAAAGGATATTTTGAAGAAGAAGGATTAGAAATAGAACTTACCAATGGTCGGGGGAGCAGATAAAGTTATGACAGCTGTACTTGCCCGGCCAAAGTGACATAGGTTTTGCGGGGCCAGAAGCATCTATATACGTATATAATGAGGGAAAAGAAGATTTTTGCCAAGTATTTGGACAATTAACAAAAAAGGATGGGTCATTTTTAGTAAGTAAAACAAAGAACGAAAACTTCAAATGGAGTGACTTAAAAGGAAGTACAGTAATTCCAGGAAGAAAAGGAGGAGTACCATACATGACATTAGAATATGTACTTAAGAAAAATGGAATAAACCCTGAAACAGATGTAATATTAGATGATAGTATAAAATTCGACCTAATGGCAGGAGCTTTTACAGGAGGAACAGCAAACTATGTAACACTATTTGAGCCAACAGCCAGTATGACTGAAAAAGCAGGAAAAGGATATGTTGTAGCATCAGTAGGAGAAGCAGCAGGAGAAATACCATATACAGCATATTTTGCAAAGAAAAGTTATATAGAAGACAACAAGGACACAATTCAAAAATTCACAAATGCAATATATAAAGGGCAAAAATGGGTAAAAGAACATTCAAGTAAAGAAATTGCAGAAGAAATACAAAGCTTTTTCCCAGACACAGATGTAGAATTACTAAAAGAAGTATTACAAAGTTATATAGATATAGATGCATGGAATGAAAATCCAATACTAAAAGAAGAATCATATAACTTACTACAAACAGTAATGGAAGAAGCAGGGGAACTAAATAAAAGAGCACCATATGAAAAAGTAATAAATAACGAATTTGCAAATGAAGCTATGAAAAAGTAACATAAAGGTATAGAAAAAATCTTCAGTCTATGATAAAATAATTTGTGGATAGGAGGTTTAATTTTATGAAATTATTAGTAACAAGACATGGACAAACGGATTGGAACTTAGCAGGAAAAGTGCAAGGTAAAACAGATATAGAGTTAAATGAGACAGGATTAGAACAAGCTAAAATTGCAGGAGAAAAATTATTAAATGAAAAAATTGATGTAATAATATCATCTCCATTAAAAAGAGCAAAAAAGACAGCAGAGATTATAAGAGGCAATAGGAATATTCCTATTTTATTAGACAAAGGTATAGAAGAAAGGTCATTTGGAGAATTTGAGGGAAAGACAAGAGAAGAATTCGATTTTGAAGAAATATGGAATTATAAATTAAATAAACAATATAAAGATGCAGAAAGTGTAGGAGACTTATTTACAAGAGTTCAAGGTTTCTTAAATAAGATAAAAGAAGAATATAATGATAAAACTGTATTACTTGTAACACATGGGGGAGTGACAGTTCCAATTAGAGCAACACTTGAAGGAATTCCAAATGGTATGGAAGTATTAAGAAACTTAGGAATTGAAAATTGTGAAATAAAAAGATATGATATATAAAAAATATAGTTGTTAAAGTAATATTAGTGCTTTAACAACTATTATATATTTGTAAACATTAAAAATAAGTATTTCTTTAACAAAGAATATGTCTTATTTAATATATAAATTTATGAAATAATATTTATATAAATTTCATAAAAAGTAGATATAAAAGATGCAAATTTGAAAAAAAGAAAGGAATTAAATTTATAATGAAAATAAATGTAGTACTAGTAGAACCTGAAATACCACAAAACACAGGAAATATTGCAAGAACATGTGCAGCAACAGGTGGAAAATTACACCTTGTACATCCATTAGGTTTTAATATAGATGAAAAACACGTAAAAAGAGCAGGATTAGATTATTGGGATAAATTAGAAATAGAAGAACATACATCATTTAATGAGTTTTTTTCAAAATATACAGTAGAAAAAAACAATATGTTTTTTGTTACAACAAAAGGAAAACATATATATTCTGAAAATATATTTACAAATTTAGAAGAAGTATTTGTGTTATTTGGAAAAGAAACAAAAGGACTACCAGAGTATATTTTACAAGAGAATTTAGATAGAACAATAAGGATACCAAT
>CATKFT010000055.1 GCA_949747745.1 uncultured Clostridia bacterium | reverse complement strand
TGAAAATAGATAGAAAAATTAAAAAGGAGGAAGAAGAAATGTCAGGACATAGTAAATGGCATAATATAGCAGCAAAAAAAGGAAAAGCAGATGCTGCAAGGGGAAAAATATTTACAAAACTAGGAAGAGAATTATTAGTAGCAGTAAAACAAGGTGGACCAGATCCAGCACGGTAATTCAAAATTAAAAGATGTTATTGCAAAATGTAAAGCTGCAAATATGCCGAATGATACAATAAACAATGCAATAAAAAAAGCAAGTGGAGCTGGTGATAGTGCAAATTACGAAGAAGTAATATATGAAGGATATGGACCAAATGGAGTTGCTGTTATTGTAGAGGGAAGTACAGATAATAGGAATAGAACAGCATCTGATGTTAGACATGCTTTTGATAAATGTGGAGGAAATCTTGGGACTACTGGTTGTGTATCTTATCTATTTGAAAGAAAAGGTGTAATTGTAATAGACAAAGAAACAACAGATAAATCAGAAGATGATTTAATGATGATCGCATTAGAAGCAGGAGCTGAAGATGTAAGTAGTGAAGAAGAGTGTTATGAAATTACAACATCACCAGAAGATTTTTCAAATGTTCGTGAGGTTCTTGAAAAAGAAGGATTAGAATTTGTAGAAGCAGAAATAAGTCAAGTTCCAAATACATATGTTGCATTAGATGAAAAAGGTTCAGAAAGAATGCAAAGATTAATTGATATGTTAGATGATTTAGATGATGTAATGAATGTATATCATAATTGGGAAGAGTAATGTGTTCTAAAATAAAAAAATAAAGCATATATTTTTAATATATGCTTTATTTTTTTATTAATGAAATGAATAGAGAATTGTAAAGAGTTAATAGCTAGTAGTAGATAGGAGGACAAACATTGCTTAATTTAAATGAAATATTATCATATTTTCCTAAAAGAATAGCAAATGAAATAAATAAAAGAATTGTTCGGAACTGCTAATTCTAATGAAATTACTTTATTAGAAGAAATTAGAGTAAGGGCTTCTAAGCCTATAGTCTTAAAATATTCAAATTCAGAGCAAATATTAGAAACAGTAATAACAACAAAAGAAGAAATACTAGAAATACTTCAATATATATGTAATAACTCAATTTATTCATATCAAAATCAAATTTGTAATGGATATATAACTCTAAAAGGAGGACATAGAGTAGGAATTACAGGAAGTGTAGTAATGGCAGAAGATAAAATTACTAATATAAATTATGTTTCTAGCTTAAATTTTAGAATAGCAAAACAAATTATAGGGGCAAGTAATAGAATTTTAAAGTATATTTTAAATGTAGAAGAAAATAGTGTATATAATACACTTATAATATCTCCTCCAGGAGTAGGAAAAACAACAATGTTACGTGATTTAATTAGAAAGATAAGTAATGGAATGGGGGAAATAAATTATAAAGGAATTACAGTAGGTGTAATAGATGAAAGAGGAGAAATTGCAGCAAGTTATAAAGGAATTCCTCAAAATGAAATAGGATTAAGAACAGATGTATTAGATAATGTTCCAAAATGGTTGGGGATGAGGATGGTTATACGTTCTATGTCTCCACAAGTTATAGTAGCAGATGAAATAGGAAACAAAGAAGATGTAGATGCAATTAATTATGCAGTATGTTGCGGTATTAAAGGAATTTTTACTGTACATGGAAAAAATATGGAGGATATAAAGTTAAATCCAGAAATTTGTAAATTGATAGATACACATATATTTGAAAGACTTATTTTTCTTGATGAAAAAAGAAAAGGAGAAATTGATAAAGTTTATAATTTGAATAAAATGAATTTAGAATATATGTTAGCATAATAGTTTTTATATTATTTCACTGTTATTGAATGTATATAAATATAAGTCTCAAAAAAGAGGAATATTAGTTTCTCTTTTTTATTATAGGAAAAATCCATTTTTAATAAAAATTATCATAAATTAGTGAAAAAGCAAACTTAAAGAGTCTAAACTTAATCAGGTTCTTTAAGGATAAAATTTATTCCACTTTTTATATATTTAAAATTGGACAAACATTTATAGTTTGTGGAGTAAACAAGGTTCACCTCTGTTTTATTAATAGAAGAACACAACAATCTAATTTTATATAGAAAAGCATTTTTGTAATCATTTAAAATAAATTTAAAAATATAGTTCTAAAAATAGTACAAGCTGAATATATTTATAAAAGGAGTTTGTAGTTTGGAAGAAATCAAAAATCTTTCATACTATGTGTTCAATTAAAGTAAATAAAAAACGAAATTTAATATGGGCAAATAAAAACATGAAAGGAGCATAATTTAAGTGA
>CATKFT010000054.1 GCA_949747745.1 uncultured Clostridia bacterium | reverse complement strand
TACTTTAGGATGGAGTACAGATATTTGGGATTTTGCTAATATAGGAGAAGAATGTATTCCAAAACTAAAAAATTCAGACCCAAATGAGAAAACACTAATTAATAAAGTAGACAACTATGAAATACATTCAGCAGATGAATTAATAAACTTAATTAATAGGCATCCAGATGCCATATTTGAGATTCAAAATGACATAGACTTTTCAGGAAAAACATATGCAATAGGAAGCACAGTAATTCCAATATTCTATGGTGAAATCAAAGGAAATAACCATACCATAATGAATTTAACAAATGCTACGCTATTTGGAGCATTTGAAGGAAAAGTAGATAGCTTGAATATGGAAAACTACAATTATGGAGCAAAATGGAAAAATGGATTTATTGATTGGAGTACAAGTAACCCAATGAGGTCAAAAGTAGCAGCTTTTGCACTAACAGCATCAAATGCAACCTTTACCAATATGAAATTTACGAATATGGTTGTGTTAGGAAATACGACTGTTGCTACAATAGTTGCAGAAGATGAAAATTGTACTTATGAAAATATTGATATTAAACAGTTGTATTTAAATGGAAGAACACGTGGAAACCAAACAGCAGCCATGGTCGCTATTAAAACAGGAGGAACTATTAAGAATTGTTATGTACAAGGCGAACTATATGGAAGTGGTCTACAAAATGGTGGTATAGTATCTTTAACTAAAGGAGATGTTACCATTGAAAATGTAATAGCAAATATGTATATGAGTTGTGGTTCAGCTAGCAATGCAGCGACTTGGGGTGGATTTGTTGCTAAAGTAGGCGATGGAAACTTAACAGTTAAAAATTCAGCTATGATTAACAAACTAGAACAAAATGGCAATCAGATTAATAAATTTATAGCGACTGTTACAGAGGGAGCAAGTGCAACTTTTGAGAATTGCTATGAAAATATAGAAGCAAATGGAATAGCAAGTAATACGATAGATGGTATCAAAACAGCTACAAATGCAGAATTATTAACAAAAGATTTCTATACAAATAATATAAGTCTTAAAGAAAATGTTTGGAACTTAGATGATATTAAAGAAGAAGATATAAGAAGTGTAGATAATCAAGTTATAAAATTTATTACTTTTGGATTAAAAAATGTCTTATTAATAAGTAATGCTAATATGAGTATAATAGACTAAGATAATTTATAGAAAAAAGTAATGAAAAGTACAAGATAAAGTTTAAATTTTATAGATTTATTAAAAAATAAATCTATAAATAAAGAATAAAACTATATTAAGTATATTATTGAACCTAAATTATTAAAATAATTTAGGTTCATTTATTATGTGTAAGGTTTTTGAAAATTTTCGGATTTTCTATAAAATGAAAGTTATATGCTAGAAGGTATAAATAGAAAAGAAAATCGAGTTTGTTTAAGAAGTAGAGATGTAGAATTAATTTTGTTTTTAGCTGAGTATGGAATTATCATAAATGAAAATGTAAATTATTTTGCTTTATGAAGATATTGTACCATTAGAATATCAAAATGTTCTTTAATAAATTAAAACTATCCACAAATACTGATAAGATTTTTCGAAAAATGTGATTTTATACCTAAAGAAGTTTCTAAAAATGTGAAAAAATCTATTGAAAACTTTCTGAAAATGTGATATGCTATTATAAAAGGAGGTAAAAAATTTATGGAACGATTAAAAAGAAAAATTGATAATTACCTTATTAAATGGAAAAATAATAGTAATAAATTACCTTTAATAATAAAGGGTGCAAGACAGATTGGAAAAACAAATGCTATAAGAAATTTTGGAGAGAACAATTATAAAACTTTTATAGAAATAAACTTTGCACTTCAGCCACAATTTAAAACAATATTTAACGATGGATTCGAAGTTGATAATATAATAAAAAATATAACATTAAAAATGCCAGAATTAAAGCTAAATGAATATAATACCTTAATCTTTTTTGATGAAATGCAAGACTGTGTAAGCACAGCAACTTCATTAAAAGCATTTAGAGAAGACGGCAGATATGATATTATATGTTCAGGCTCCTTAATGGGAATAAATTATAAAGAAATTGAATCAAATAGTGTTGGCAATAAAGAAGACTATATCATGAATTCTTTGGATTTTGAAGAATTTCTATGGGCTAAAGGATATACAGATGAACACATTAATGATTTATATAAATGTATGATAGAATTAAAACCATTAAGTGATATACAATACAACGTAATGATGTCTAACTTTAAAGAATACATG
>CATKFT010000053.1 GCA_949747745.1 uncultured Clostridia bacterium | reverse complement strand
TATTAGAATTTAAATGGTTATAACTTTTAAAATATAATTTTAATTATTAATTTTTTCATGAAAATTTTGAGATATTAGTTTTCTAATGTTTACTAATTGATTGTAAATTAATTTGATAATAATTATTGATTTTCATAAAATATAGTTTTATACAAAAATGCTGGTGCGCCATAGAGGGGTCGAACCTCCGACCTTGTGATTAAGAGTCACCTGCTCTACCAACTGAGCTAATGGCGCATGTGTTTATGTTTATAACAAATATTATTATAAAACCAAAGTACCTACTTTGTCAATACTTTGGTTTTTGATTTTTTTATTTTGGTTATTTGTTTAAACTATAGGAATAAAAACTAGCATTAGTAAGATAATATATTAATTTCATGCTTTTTTTATGTATCTTTACTTCGTTCCAATTTCTACCACTCTTTGTAACGGATTATAAGAGTCCTTTGATAATAATGTTTTAGATATTATCTGACCATTTAACTTTAATATTCTATAGGCTTCACTTTTATATCCATTTACTCCTTTTTGGATTTCATTTTCTACACCTTTTTCTAATGCTTTTGTTTCTATCTTCTTTGTCGTATATGGTAATATTTCTGTTACTTTTTCTTCTATTACTACCTCATATTCAACTTCTTCTTTTATACCGCTTATTACTATTTGGCATATTCCATTTTGTGATGTACAACTTATTTTTATTGGATATGTTCTGCTATTTTTAAATTTGAAGTCTATTGTTCCATATGAAACTGTTGCATCTTTACTTGCTGGTACATATCCAGTTATAAAGTAATGGTTTTTTCTATCTACTATTTCTAAGTTTGCTTCTAATGCCGCATTGTATAGTGTAGAAGATACTTGACATATTCCTCCTCCTATTCCATCTACTACCTTCCCCCCCATATATACCGAAGCTTCTTTATATCCAGCTTTTATTGTTCTTTCTCCAACTATTTTATTATATGAAAATATTTCTCCTGGCATTAGTATAGTTCCATCTATTTTTTCTGATGCTAATTTTATATTTGTACTTCTGTTTTGATTGCTTTCGTCATATACTGTTACATATTTTGATATTCTATCTGGAAAAAAGTCTTCATATTGTAAGTCTTGTGTTGTTATTTCTGGTTTAGTTATATTTAGTGGTATTTCATATTCGTCTTTTTCTTCTTCTAAAATTTTGTTAGCTTCTTCTAATGATATTTTTAGGTCTACTCCTTTTATTTCTTTGTATAGTTTAAATGGATTTTTTTCATAATATGCGTTTTTAGGCTCTTTGTATATTTCTTTTTTTATTTTTGCAATATCTATCTTTTCTGGTTCTTTTTGTTCTATTGGTATTTCTATATTTTTTATTTCCATTCCTTTTATTTGTTGTTCTATTGCTTTTATTATTCTTGTTTTAAATTCTTCTTTTTTTACTATTATTCCTGCTTTTCCACTTGATATTATTAAATTGTCTTCTTCTATGTAATATGAACTTTCAATTACTCTATTGGGAATTTTTGCCATTATATCTTCTATTATTTTATCTAATTCTTTATCATTTATATTTATTTTTTCTTCTATCTTTGTAGAAAATAGATTTGATTTTAATATTTGATAATTACTAATTATTATGTTTTTGTTTCTTCCTATTTTGTATGCATTGTTTATTGCTTCTATTATATTATAATTTACTTCTAATTGCTCTAAACTAATTGTTGTTTCATATTCTCCTTGTTTTACTTTTATATTTTTTTTCACTCTATTTTCCATGTTTTCTTTAAGCTTTTGATATGCTTCATTTATGTTTAGGTTTGATATGTCTATTTCATTTACTGTTACTCCTAAAACTATCTTTTCACTTACTGAATTTGTAAGAGCAAATATTGTGGAAAATATTAGTATTATAAATATGATTATAATTGGTATTATTATCTTTTTAGTATTTGTGTCTCTTCTTCTAGTATTTCTTCTTTTACCTTGTCTCATACTAATCATCCACCTTTTACTTTTGTTTAATCTTATATCTTTTCTTTATTATATTATCATATTCTTTTTAACTTTACAATATTTACTTTATCTAATTTTTTAGTCATTCTCTTCAAAAAATATTTCCGTTATTTTCTTTTTTAGCACTTTCGATATATCTTCCATTAATTTCGTTGATGGATTTTTTCTTGTTCCTTTTTCTAAATGACACAAATATCCTGTTGATATTCCTACTTTCTTAGCTAGTTCCTCTAAGTTCATTCC
>CATKFT010000052.1 GCA_949747745.1 uncultured Clostridia bacterium | reverse complement strand
TTTATAAAAAACTCATAAATATAATTAAAAATATCAAATATAATTTTATAATCACAATCTAATTAAACATACACATAACTTATAAAAAATTTACTATATATTCTTTTATCTATTATCATATAACCAAAATATTATAAAAATGCTTAAAAAATGTAGAAAAAGACATAATAAAGTAATATAATAGAAAAGTATAGTAGATAAGGGGGGAAAAATATGGTAAAAGTATATAATTCTAGTTTAGAAACAAATGAATTAAAAATAGTAAGTGAAATAACAAAAGGATGTTGGATAAATATGATAAATCCAACTGTGGAAGAAATAAAAAAAGTATGTAAAGCAACAAAAATAAAAGAAGATTTTATAAAAGACTCACTAGACTATGAAGAAAAGGCAAGAATAGATGATGAAGAGGATGATGGAACAATACTGTTTATTGTAGATGTACCCATTATAGAAAAAGAAAAAGAAGCGGAAAACTATACAACAATGCCACTTGGTATGATAGTAGTAAGAGATGAATATTTTATAACAGTATCATTAAAGAAAAACTTAATAATAGAAAGTTTTGAGAAAAAAAGAATAAAAGGATTTTCAACATATAAAAAAAGTAGATTCTTATTACAAATAATGTTTACAAATGCGTCAAAATACCTAACATATCTAAAGCAAATAAATAAAGAAACAGAAATTGCAGAATCGACTTTAAAAAATTCAATGAAAAATAAAGAATTATTAAAACTATTAAGTTTAGAAAAAAGCTTAGTATATTTTACAACATCATTAAAATCAAATGAACTTGTAATGGAAAAAACACTAAGAGGAAAAATACTAAAACTATATGAAGAAGATGAAGATATATTAGAAGATGCCATAGTAGAAAACAAACAAGCAATAGAAATGAGCAAAATATATAGTGATATACTAAATGGAACAATGGAGGCATATGCATCAATAATATCAAACAATTTAAATGGAGTAATGAAATTTTTAACATCAATAACAATAATACTTGCAATACCAACATTAATATCAAGTTTATGGGGAATGAATGTACCAGTACCATTACAAAATCACCCATATGGATTTATTATATTAGTGACAATTTGCATAATAGTTACATTAATAGCAGTATTTATGCTAAAAAGAAGAGACTTATTAGATTAGAAACAATTGAAACTATAGAAGTAAGGCTATTTTACTATTTTTACTTAGGAAGTATTATACAAAATACAATTTTAGGTGAAGAGGTAAACTAAAAAATAAATATAATAACAAAATTGTAAAAAATTTCCGAATAAAAAATTGAAAAAGAGCAACAATAAAAATATAAAATAAAAAATAAAATGTTACTAGATATCTAAGAAATTAATTTTCTAAAACCATTAATAGTAACAATGAAATAAGCATCCTTGAAAGGAGATAATATGAAAGTAATTGATAAAATTGCATTAATACTTGTTATTATAGGTGCAATCAATTGGGGATTAATAGGATTTTTTAATTTCAATTTAGTAGAATTAATATTTGGAAATATGACTATCATCACAAGAATAATATATGCATTAGTAGGAATTTCAGGACTATGGGCAATAAAATTATTATTTGATAACGATTAACTTAAAAAGACGTCTATGTGTGGCGTCTTTTTTTAAATTTGCTTGCGAAAACTACTAAAAACATGTATAATAGATAAGAATTAAAACAAGAGGAGGACAAAAATGTTAAATACAAATGGAGTAACAATACGATTTGGAAAAAGAGTATTATTTGAAGATGTAAATATAAGGTTTGGAAAAGGAAACTGTTACGGAATAATAGGAGCAAATGGAGCAGGAAAATCTACATTTTTAAAAGTACTATCAGGAGAAATAGAACCATCAAAAGGAGAAGTAAGTATAGACAAAGGAGAAAGAATATCTGTATTAAAACAAGATCACTTTGCATATGAAGAAGAAAGAGTAATAGACACAGTAATAATGGGAAACAGCGAATTATATAAAATAATGAAAGAAAAAGACGCAATATATGCAAAACCAGACTTTAATGAAGAAGATGGAATGAAAGCTGCAAAACTAGAAGAAAGATTTGCAGAACTAGATGGATGGAATGCAGAATCAGATGCTAGTGTATTGTTAAATGATTTAGGAATAGAAACAGAAAAACATTATAAATACATGAAAGAATTAGAACC
>CATKFT010000051.1 GCA_949747745.1 uncultured Clostridia bacterium | reverse complement strand
TTTTGCTTTATATACTGTTGCCATTCCACCATTTCCAACTTTTTCTATCATTTCATATCTATTTGCTATTAATCTACCTTCTAAATTCATAATTACCAATATTCCTTTCTTTTAAGGTTTAATTACTTGAATAATTATTATTCAAACTTTGTTTTTCCTTAGATTTTTTAATTTAGATAATACTATTTTAATCATTATGTAAAACTATAACTGTAACATTATCATATCCACCTTGTTCATTTGCTTTATTTACTAATGTAGTACTACTATTTTCAATATCTTGTAAAATAATGTTATATATCTCTTCATCACTTAACATATTTGTTAAACCATCTGAACATATTACAATAATATCATCTTTTAGAAATCCTTTTACAGTAATATCTGGCTCTGCAAATGGTGTGCACCCTAAAGCTTTCATAAGCATGTTCTTTTTAGGATGATTAATTGCCTCTTCTTTTGTTATTGTGCCATCCTTTACAAGCTCTTGTACATAGCTATGGTCTTGAGTTAGCTTTCTTATTATATTTTTTCTAATTCTATAAATTCTTGAATCTCCTATATGACCAATAAATGCCTTATTATTATATATTAAACATACTTCCAAAGTAGTACCCATATTACTTAATTCTTCATTTTCTTTTGATTTTTCATGTACTACCATATTTGAATATTCTATCGCGTTTTGTATTAACTCAAGTATTGCTTCTTTGGTATGTTCAATTTTATCAAAATTTGATTCTATATATCCTTTTGCAGATATTGTTGCAAGTTTACTTGCAATCTCTCCTCCGTTTGTATCCTCCCATACCATCTGCTAATATATATAATTTTGGATAATCATTTTCATCTGATATGTAGAAAAAGTCTTCATTTAGGTCTCTTGCTTTTCCAATATCTGATTTTGCAAAAACTTTCATTGTTCCTCCTTTTATTTCAAGTTCTTTCTCCTAAGTTGTCCACATGCTGCCTCTATATCTGAACCTAATTCTCTTCTTATTGTAGCTACTATTCCATTATCATTTAAGTAATCTCTAAATTTCATAATATTTTCATTTGTAGATTTTGTATATTTTCCATTTTCTATCTTGTTTATTGGTATTAAGTTTACATGACATATCATTCCTCTTAATAGTTTAATTAAGTTTTTTGCATCTTCTAAAGACTCGTTATTATCTTTTGCAAGAGCATATTCAAAAGAAATTCTTTTATTTGTTTTATCTATGTAATATTTACATGCTTTTATTAATTCTTCTATGTTGTAAGCATTATTTATGGGCATCATTTTACTTCTTTTTTCATCTGTTGAAGCATGTAATGATATTGATAAAGTACATTGTAAATCTTCATTAGCAAATTCATAAATTTTAGGAACAATTCCACTTGTAGAAACACTAATATGACGTGCACCTATATTTAATCCCTTTTGGTTATTTATAGTTCTAATACTGTTTAATACATTATCATAATTATCAAAAGGTTCACCTATTCCCATAAATACTACATTAGATATCTTTACTCTTGCATCTCTTTGTACAGCTAAAATTTGCTCTACAATTTCTCCAGATGTTAGATTTCTTATAAATTGTATTCCTGTTGACGCACAAAATTTGCATCCCATTTTACATCCTATTTGTGATGATACACATATAGTATACCCATGATGATAGCTCATTAATACAGTTTCTATGGCATTTCCATCTAATATATCAAATAAATATTTTTTTGTTCCATCATTTGATTCTTGCTTTTTTAATATATTGTATGTACACATATTAAATTCATTTTTTAGCTTATTACGTAGTTCTAATGATAAATTACTCATTTCATCAAAACTTGTTACATTTGTTGTATATAGCCATTTAAACACTTGCTCTGCCCTATATGGCTTTTCACCTAGAGCAATGAATTCTTGTTTTAAGGCATCTAAATTATAATCTTTTATGTTTTTCATTTTTCTTCTTTCTTTTAATTTTATTTATTAATTTATATCATAAGAGTTTTTTAATTGTATGACTTATATAATATTTAAGTTCTTTTTGCTTAGTTTTATCATATATTCATTTATTTCTGTAAATGCTTCTCTATATTCCTCTGTCTTTTGATTTCCTCCATTTATTTATTATTAATTAATATTCTATCATAACGTAAAAAAAAATAAAAGCCCTAATAAAAATTT
>CATKFT010000050.1 GCA_949747745.1 uncultured Clostridia bacterium | reverse complement strand
GCCGAAAAATTAGGTGGAAAAGTAGTAAGACTAGCATCAAGAGAAGATATAGACTTACCAGTACAAGAACACTTAATAGTAGAGTTATACTCTAAATAGTACTTGGTGTTAAAAGCTTGAATTTTATATATTAAATAAAAATTCAAACTTAGAGCATCCAAATAGGGAGGTAAAAATGATAGAATTTGAGAAGCCAAACATTGAATGTCTAGAAATAAATGATGATAGTAATTACGCAAAGTTTGTTTGTGAACCACTAGAAAGAGGATATGGTGTAACAATAGGAAATTCTTTAAGAAGAATACTACTTTCATCACTTCCAGGTAGTGCCATAACAAGTGTAAAAATTGAAGGTGTTGTACACGAATTTTCTACAATACCAAATGTAGTAGAAGACGTGCCAGAAATAATAATTAATTTAAAAAATGTAAGACTAAAAACCTTTGATAGTGAAGAAAAAATAATAAGAATCAATTTTAAAGGTGAAGGAGAAGTAACAGCAGGAGACATTATAGCTGATAGTTCAGTAGAAATATTAAATCCTGATTTACATATAGCAACTGTTTCAGAAGGTGGTAGCCTAAACATGGAAATGACAGTTGATAGAGGAAGAGGATACAACAGTGCTGCAAAAAACAAAAAAACAAATCAAGACATATCTGTATTACCAATTGATTCAATTTACACACCAGTAAAAAAAGTAAATTATTCAGTAGAAAATACAAGAGTTGGACAAATGGTAGATTTTGATAAATTAATTATAGAAGTTTGGACAGATGGAAGCCTAAAGGCTGATGAAGCACTTAGCTTAGCAGCAAAAGTTATGACAGGTCATTTAGAGATATTCATAGATTTATCAGAGGCAACAAAAAACACACAAGTAATGATTGAAAAAGAAGAATCTAAAAAGGAAAAAGTTTTAGAAATGTCAATAGAAGACTTAGAATTATCTGTTCGTTCATTCAATTGTTTAAAAAGAGCAGGAATATCTACTGTTGAAGATTTGGCAAATAAAACAGAAGACGATATGATGAAAGTTAGAAATCTAGGAAAGAAATCATTAGATGAAGTTACACATAAACTACGTTCTTTAGGATTAGATTTTGCAAAGGAAGAAGAGTAGGATTACAAAAAAATAGTAAACTTGCTATTTGTAATAAGTATGATGTTAGGTACTTTTTAGGTACTAGATAAATTAAGAAGAGGTGAAATAAAGTGGCAAAAAATAGAAAATTAGGTAAGCCAACAGATCAAAGATTAGCTATGCTTAAATGTTTAACAACAGATGTAATTCTTCATGGTAAAATTCAAACAACTGAGACAAGAGCAAAAGAAGTTAAAGCATTAGTTGATAGTATAGTATCACTTGCTGTTAAAGAAAAAGACAACTATGAAATGATAGATGTTAAAATTATAACAGCAAAATTAGATGCTAAAGGAAATAAAGAAACTGTTAAAGCTACAAGCAAAAATGGTAAAGAATATTTAAAAGTTGTAAAAGAAGAAAAAACAGTATC
>CATKFT010000049.1 GCA_949747745.1 uncultured Clostridia bacterium | reverse complement strand
TGAAAAATCACAAATAGGTTCATCAGCAATGGCATATAAAAGAAATCCAATGAGAAGTGAAAGAATAAACTCACTTTCAAGACATGTAATGGTACTTAGTATGGATCCTAGTATAACATCTGCTACACAATGGTTAGAAAGAACATTAGATGACTCAGCAAATAAAAGAATATGTGTACCAGAAAGCTTTTTAGCAGTAGATGCAATATTAATACTATATGCAAACATAACATCTAACATAGTAGTATATGAAAATGTAATAAAAAGAAACTTAATGCAAGAACTACCATTTATGGGAACAGAAGAAATAATAATGAATGCAGTATTAAAAGGTGGAGATAGACAAGCTTTACATGAAAAAATACGCATATATTCAATGGAAGCAGGACGTGAAGTAAAAGAATATGGAAGACCAAATGACTTAGTAAAAAGGATTGCAAATGATGCATCATTTGGGTTAACCGAAGAAGAAATAATGAAAGCATTAAACCCAGACAATCTATGTGGAATAGCACCTAAGCAGGTAGAAGACTTTATAAAAACAGCAGTAGAACCAGTGCTTGAAAAATATGGGGATTTAATTGAAAATATAAAAGTAGAAGTAAATGTATAATCTATAAAAGAATAATATTAATACACAATAAATAAATTACTTGTTATAATTATGGATGAATGTTAATACGATGTACAGAAATTTTCTAACGAAAAATTTGCACATGAACAAATTAACGGAAAGCCAACGAGAAAAGTTAAAATTATGCTAATATTGGGCTTTCCGATTTGTTCTTTTAATAATACCATTTTCTATAGTTCCATGAACTCTACAAAAATAATTTGGTAATTCATATACATAATATCATCATTCCAAAAATTTTTCCTAGAGACCTTTAGTAATTCCTCATATTGCTTTTTATATAATTAACATTTTTAAATTCCAATATTGTATATCTGTATATATATGAATTTATGTTAAACTTCCTTGTTCTTTATCCCAAATTTTTATTTTATTACCTTTGCTATCAATCAGATAAACACATTCTGTATCATCATTAATTTCTGCTTCACAAAAAGATCTAGATTTATTCCTACTCAATTTAAATATTCCCACTACTTTCATATAAACTGCTTTATTTTCTGTGTCTTTAACAATATCGTAATCCCAACAGAACGGTTGAAGAAAATTAACATCACTAGTAATTTCATAGCATAAAGTTTTATTGCCATTCAATTCACCCATTCCCATATAACATATTGCTACATCTGTTACATTCATATAAAAATTATTGTTAAGAAGAAATTTACTACCAATAATGAAAATATCAAATATAACAAGTATAGTTATTATAACAGCAATAATAATCGAGAAATTTTTCTTTTTTCTATACCCCTTTAAATAGTCTATCTCTTCATCTTGATTAAAAACTTTTTCTACATCTTTTTCTGTGCTCATATCCATCAACACCTTTCT
>CATKFT010000048.1 GCA_949747745.1 uncultured Clostridia bacterium | reverse complement strand
GAGTATTGCCGAGATACATCAATAAAAATAAGGTCAGCACTAAATGGAAGAAAAAAGAAACGGAGAGTTTGTAGGGGCATTTCCATCTTATGGGTATATAAAAGATTCAGAAGATAATCATAAGTTAATTGTTGACAAAGAATCAGCCGAAATTGTAAGAAAAATTTTTGAGTGGAAAGTAAATGAGGGTTTAGGAAATTTAAGTATATGTCATAGACTAAATGACATGGGGGTTTTAAATCCAACAGGCTATAAAAAGAAAAAGTTAAATCAAAATTATAATAATTCTCAAATTATGCAAGAAGATTATTCATGGTGTCCGTCAACAGTTAGAAACATATTAAAAAACGATATTTACATAGGAAATGTTACACAAGGCAAAAGAAGAGTAAAAAGCTATAAAGTGCATAAGATGGAACAAGTACCAGAAGATGAATGGATTACAGTAGAAAATATGCACGAACCTATAATAGAAAGGGAGTTATTTAATAAAGCACAAGAATTGAGAAAAATAGATACTAGAGTGCAAGATAGTGGAAACTTAAGTATATGGGCTGGAATACTAAAATGTGCAGATTGTGGGCGTGCAATGCATAAAAAATATTGTAAAAACAAAACTGGTACAGTTTATGAATATTACATATGTGGTACATATAGAAAAAAATCAAACAAATTATGTACTAGTCATACTTTGAAAGTGGAAGAATTAGAATACTCTGTGTTAGAAGCTATTAAATTAAATATAGAAATACTTGTAGATACTGAAAGATTATTAGAACAAATTGATAAATCTAATACTAAGAAATTAGCAAATGAGAACATGGAAAATATGAAACAAGCAAAAGAAAAAGAGATAGAAAAAGTAAGTAATTTAAAAAGATGTTTATATGAAGACTGGAAAAATGATTATATTACAAAAGAGGAGTATTTAGAGTATAAACAAAAATATGAACAAGATATTAAAAAAATAAAAGAAATTATTAGCAATTTAGATAAACAAAAAGAAAAACAAGAAGAAATTATAAATAAAAATAGCTTATGGATAGAAAACTTTAAATCAAATAAAAATATAACAGAATTAGATAGAGAGGTTATAGCAGAGCTAATTGATTATATAGAGGTGCATGAGAACAAAAAAATAACTATTCATTTTAAGTTTATAGATGAACTAGATAAAATATTAGGGCACATAAATTACGAAAATACTCAAATTTGTAGAGATGTGTAGGTGATTAGCAATTGCTCGTTCTCTAAAGCAAAGTTTTAGAGTTAATGAATAGCGAATAATAAATAGTGACTAGCGAATTGTAAATAATGAATAATTAATTTTATGGTGACAAAATACGCCAAGGAGGTGTGTGGGCAATTTTAATAACACACTATGAAACTATTTAAAAATCAGTAATGATATAAACTATTAAATCAAGAGAAAGTAATTGAATTTGCTTTCTCTTTTGTTTGATTTATGAGGAATACATATGATATAATTATCTCTATAACTAGTAAGTTGTCGCTGAGATTGGATCTCAATCATTGTTCAAAAAGTTCATTACTAAATCTATTATTACATCTTTTTCTTTTGGATTTGATTCTGCTATTAATAAAGTTAATGCGGCTAAAGTATTGTTATCTATTGTTTGTTTTCCATCTTTGTATAATATTCCATAAAAATTTAAAAAGTATATAAACAATGTTGCTGCAATTCTTTTATTTCCATCTGCAAATACATGATTTTTTACGATTAGATATAAAAAGTTTGCTCCTTTTTCTTCTATACTCCTATAAATATCTTGTCCTGCAAAACTTTGATAAATATTACCTATAATTGATTCTAATCCTTTATCTCTTTCTACTGCAAATAGTGAGCTTTCTTCATTAAATCTTAACTTATTTATAACTTCTATACATTCTTTGTATCCAATCTTTCTTTCGTCAATATTTCCATCTATTTTCTTTAGTGTTCTATGGTCGTAGTCATCTAATAAATCAAGTGCTTTTGAATAATCTCCGATTACTTTTAATATTTCTTTTGCATCATTTCCTTCTAATTTTTCATCTATTCTATTTGCTATATCAATAAGTTGTATTGTTTTCTCTAAATATTCTAATCTTTTTTGATTTACGCTATATCCTTTTAACATATAATCTTTTAAT
>CATKFT010000047.1 GCA_949747745.1 uncultured Clostridia bacterium | reverse complement strand
TTATCTTAATTTTATATTTTTCATTTAATAATATTATATACTATTTTTTATTTTTTTGCAATCAATTTCATTTTTTGTTAATTTTTTAAAAAAATTGCAAATCAAATAATATTCCTATTTTTTTAACTAAATTTTTTCCTTTAAAAATTTCTCCTAATAGACTCAATAATATTCTAAAACTTAAAGAACTTATATTATAATGATAATATTAATAACTTAACCTCTATTAAAAAAATTAACTTATTATTCATCTATTATTCCACATTTATGACTTTTTTCTCCACATTTATTGTTGTAAATTGCTATAAATTATGATACTATATGCATAATTGGGGGAGATGAATACTATGACTAAAATGAAAGATATTCAAACTATATATATAAATATGGATGACTCAGGGCAACTTATAAAAGGAAATTCCGATGAACTAGTTTTTGTTTATGGAGGAGTATTTTTCCTATCTTTAGAAGAACAAGAAAATTTTGCAAGACAATATAAATCTTTAGTAAATAATATTAAGCCTAAATATTGTAAAAATTTTAAGATTGATAATTCAATTAATGAAAAATTTTGTAATAATCATAATTATCAAAATTGTAAATATACTTGCCCTGAATTAAAATCTAATATGCTATCCCCTTCTGATAGAAGAAGATTATTGAATTTTATAAAAAAATACGATACTACTGTTGCAGTTGTATCAAATAATAAACTAAAAGATTATATTTTTGATAGCAAAGCTTCAAAAGGAAGATTTAAAGATTATGTTATAAAAAGAGAAGTTAAAAAAATTGTTGAAAATTTAATTTCTCAAAATAGAATTGATACTACTAAACCTGTTTTTCTTAAATTGAATTTAGATGAACAGTCCACTATTTCTAATGGATATTATGATTTAGAAAGCAGCATTAAAGAAGAATTACAATTTGGAATTATGAACTATGATTATGGAATCAGTTTTCCTCCTATTCTATCTTTTGTAGATGTAAAAGTTAAATATAAAAATTCATATTATAATTTTCCTGTTCAAGCAGCAGACCTATTAGTTGGAGAAGTCAGACATTGCTATTATAATTATTTACAGACAAATGATTTTTTTAATTACAGAAAGAAAATTAATTTTTTAAATACTTCTATTTATTTACCATAAAATATTACAAAAATATAAAAGGAGTTAGCTAACTAACTCCTTCCAGATAAGTAGGTGTATTCAAAATACACTTAATTTTTCAATCTAATCTCATCTGTACACCGAACAAAGGTATTTCCTTTTGGTATATTAATTGTAACATTAAAAATAAACAATGTCAACAATTATTTATATATTTTATTCAAAAAAACAAATAATATTCGTAATTATAATAATATTTTACCATACTAAACTAAGTAGTTTCTTCCATCTTTCATTTTTTTCTATTATTTTCCAATTATAAACTTATAATTTGCATTTTTTTACTTTATAGCAAGTAAGCTTTCTTATGCATGACTATAGAAAATATACTCTTAATTAGAAAAACTAAAAAGTATTACAAAAACTGAAAATAAAATCTCTAAAATTAAAAAAATAATTACTTCTAAATTATATTAACATTTATAATAAGTTATCTGCTGAAAAAAAATGTTTTTGACTATCTTATATAGATAAATTCTATGTCCTAAACAGAAAAATTACAGAGGTTATAAGAAAGTAACCTCTGTAATTTTAGCTTTTTATTCATTGTCCATATCACAAGGTGCATCTACTGGACAAACACCTGCACATGTTCCACATCCTATGCATGCATCTTTATCTATTACATATCTTTCATCCCCTTGTGATATACACTCTACTGGGCAGTTTGCTGCACATGCTCCACAACTAATACATTTATCTGTAATTTTATATGCCATATTTATCGCCTCCTTTATTACTACATTTTATTTATATTAATTAATATTTATAACATTTTATTTTAATTGTTAAATTGTAATCTTATCTTGGTTTATAAATTTTCCATTAAAAATTTTAATTTATTGTAAATGATACAGAATTTATATTTTTTTAG
>CATKFT010000046.1 GCA_949747745.1 uncultured Clostridia bacterium | reverse complement strand
TTTTTATATCAGAATTATTTTCTAAAAATGCCTTATAATCTCCACTTGGAATAAAACAAATATCTTCACTATCTGGCTTATGTGCTACTGGCAAATTATGTTGTTCTGCAATTTTTCTTATTTCTTCCTTACTGTTAAATTTCCCTAATGGTAATTTTAATTTGTCTAATAATTCTTTTGGAATATTATATAAAACATAACTCTGATCTTTTGATAGTGCATTTGCTTTTTTTAACACATTTTGATTATATTCTTTTGAATATTCTATTTTAGCATAATGACCTGTTGCAATATAGTCGCACTTTAACTCTTGTGCTTTTTGATACATGCTTCCAAATTTTAAATATTTGTTACATTCTATACACGGATTTGGTGTTTTACAATTTGCATAACAATTTATAAAGTCATCAATTACATATTTTTTAAATTCATCTTTAAAGTTTAAAGTGTAATGTGGTATTTGTAAATAATCGCAAACTCTTTTCGCATCCATAGTAGAGGAAATATTACAACAACTTCCCTCAATTTCTCCTTCAAATAGTTTCATTGTAATTCCAATAACTTCATAGTCTTGCTCTTTTAAGAGAATTGCTGAAACACTACTGTCAACTCCTCCACTCATTCCTAATAAAACTCTTTTTTTCATTTATATACCACAACTTTCACAATTGTGTTCTTTTAAGTTACATTTCAATTTAATTTCTTCTTCTGTTAATTTTCCGTGTCTTTCTATAATAATCTGCAATAGCTTCATGTATTGCTTCTTCTGCTAAAACTGAACAATGTAACTTTACAGGAGGAAGCCCACCTAATGAATTTACTACATCTGTATTCTTTAATTTTAGTGCTTCTTCTAATGTTTTCCCTTTTATCATTTCTGTTGAAATACTACTTGTTGCTATTGCTGCACCACATCCAAATGTCTTAAATTTTACATCAACTATGATATTATTCTCTACTTTAATAAACATTTTCATAATATCCCCACAAACGGGATTTCCAACTTCTCCTATACCAGAAGCATTTTCTATTTTTCCAACATTTCTTGGATTTGTATAATGTTCTACAACTTTTTCTGAATATTCCATTATTTATTTTCCTCCTCATTAAATTTTTCATATAATGGTGACATTTCTCTTAATCTGCCTACTATTTCTACTAAATTTTCTACAAGATAGTCAATTTCTTCTTTTGTATTATATTTTCCTATTGAAATTCTTAAAGATCCATGTGCTATTTCATGTGATAATCCAATCGCTAGTAATACATGAGATGGATCAAGTGAACCTGATGTACAAGCACTTCCACTTGATGCACATATTCCCTTTAAATCTAAATTTAATAATAATCCTTCTCCTTCTATAAATCTAAATGAAATATTACTATTTCCAGGAAGTCGTTTTTCCATATCTCCATTTATTTTGATATATGGTATCTTATATTTTACTTGATCTACATAGTAATTCCTTAATTCTTTTATTTGTTTAGTATGTTTTTCTAAATCTCTATATGCAATTTCAATAGCTTTACCCATTCCAACTATTGCAGGTACATTTTCCGTTCCTGCTCTTTTATTTCTTTCTTGATGTCCACCATTCATAAATTTTTGAAATGTAATACCTTTTTTTACATACAATACTCCAATTCCTTTTGGTCCATAGAATTTATGGGCTGACATAGATAAACTATCTATATTCATTTCTTTAACATCTATTTTTAGACTTCCTACTGTTTGTACACTATCAGTATGAAAATAGATATTATTTTCTCTTGCTATTGCTCCTATTTCTTTAATAGGTTGAATTGTTCCTATTTCATTATTTGCAAACATTATAGAAATAAGTATTGTAGTATCTTGTATAGAATTTTTTAATTGTTCTAAATCAATAATTCCGTTTTCATCTACATCAATATAACTTACTTTAAATCCTTCTTTTTCTAATTGTTTACAGGTTTCTAATATTGCTGGATGCTCTATTTTAGATGTTATAATGTGATTTCCTTTTTTCTTGTTATTATATGCAATT
>CATKFT010000045.1 GCA_949747745.1 uncultured Clostridia bacterium | reverse complement strand
TTCTATATAATGGTGTTTGACCACCTTCAAAACCTCTTCTTACTCCTCCACCAGATCTTGCTTTTTGTCCTTTATGACCTTTTCCAGAAGTTTTTCCTAGTCCTGAACCAACTCCACGACCAACTCTTCTTCTAGTTTGGCTTGCAACTGCTGGGCTTAATTCGTCTAATTTCATTAATAGTGCACCTCCCTTAATATAAGTGAATAACTAATAGTGAAGAATGAAAAGTACTAGTTACTTTTTTCACATTTCACTTTCAATCATTCCTGATTTTTTATTTTGTAGAGTCAAATAGCACTTTTCACTATTCACTCTTTCCTTTTCACTCTTATAATAGCAAAGCTATTATAAGATTTCTTCTGCTTTTTTTCCTCTTTTTTTAGCTATTTCTTCTACTGTTTTCATGTTTGATAATCCATTAATTGTAGCATATACAACATTTCTTGGATTATTTGTTCCTATAACTTTTGTTCTAATGTCTTTATATCCTGCAAGTTCTAAAACAGGTCTTACACTACCACCTGCAATAACTCCAGTACCAACTGCTGCTGGTTTTAACATTACGTTAGCACTACCAAATTTTCCAACAAATTCATGAGGAATTGTTGTTCCTACAACAGGAACTGTAACTAAGTTTTTCTTTGCATCTTCTATTGCTTTTTTTATAGCATCTGGAACTTCTGCTGCTTTTCCATTTCCAACACCAACGTGTCCAGCTTCGTCTCCAACTACTACAACAGCACTAAAACGAAAAGTTCTACCACCTTTTACAACTTTTGCAACTCTGTTAATAGCTACAACTTTTTCCTTTAATTCTGTTCTATTTTCTTCCATTTAGGTTATTTCCCTCCTTCTTAAATTAGTAATTAGAGTTTCAAGTAAAACTATTAATTGTTCACTTTTTACTCTCCACTTTTCATTTAAATTTTAAAAGACTTCACTTTTTAAAATTCAAGTCCTGCCTCACGAGCAGCTTCTGCTAATTCTTTTACTACACCATGGTATATGTATCCGCCTCTATCAAATACTACTGTTTTGATATTTTTTTCTAATGCACGTTTTGCAATTAATGTTCCAACTTCTTTTGCTGCAACTTTATTTGAGTGTTTTTCTTTTATTTCTTTATCAATTGTAGAAGCACTTGCAAGTGTTTTACAAGCCACATCATCTACAATTTGAACATAAATATTTGTATTGCTTCTATATACACATAATCTTGGGCACTCAGCTGTTCCACTTATTTTTCTACGAACACGGATATGTCTTCTTTCTCTTTCAAGCTTTCTATTTATACTTCCTACCATTATAGCCTCCTCCTTCTTCTATTAAATTCTTAAAACATTTAATATTAATTTACTGAATTATTAATTTCTATGTATTAGTATTCTAAATACTATCAATTCTATTTCTTACCAGCTTTACCTTCTTTACGTCTAATTACTTCTTCAGCATATTTAATACCTTTACCTCTATATACTTCTGGTGGCCTCTTTGTTCTTATAACTGCTGCTGTTTGACCAACAAGTTCTTTATCAATTCCTTTTACTATAATAGTATTTTGGTTTGGAACATCAAAAGTAATTCCTACAGGTTCTTCCATTTCAACTGGATGTGAATATCCTAAATTCATTACTAATTTCTTCCCTTGTTTTTGTGCTCTATATCCAACACCATTTATCTGTAATTCTTTAGTGTATTCTTCTTTTACACCATGAACCATATTATTAAGTAATGATCTTGTTAGACCATGTAAACTTCTATTAAATGGTTCGTCGTCATTTCTTGTAACTGTTATAACATTGTTTTCCATAGATACATTTACATTTTTATGTATTTCTCTTTCTAAAGTCCCTTTAGGTCCTTTTACAGTTACTTTTTTACCATCTATTTTTACTTCAACATCTGATGGTACAGTAATTGGACTATTTCCTATTCTTGACATTTCTTTATTTCACCTCTTTAATTCTATTTTAATTAATTTATAATTTAAT
>CATKFT010000044.1 GCA_949747745.1 uncultured Clostridia bacterium | reverse complement strand
ATTTCTTCTCTTTGTGAATAATCATTTAAAATCTTTGATGTTGTTTCTTTCATTGATTCATTTGAAAATATTGCCCAAATTTTATATCCATTTGCTTTAGCCCATTTTATGTAGTCTTCACCACCTCTTTTTGCTTTATCAATAATTTCTAATGTATCACTATTTTTTAAAGCAAAAAATGCTGGTGATATAACGTTTATTCCGTCTATAGTTGTCCCTATTCTATTTGGTGCTGATACATATTCTGAATAATAATCCCATACCAGATTTATTTTCCCACTTATTTGTGGTTCTTTTTCTATTTTCTCTCTTACTGTGGTTTCATTTGTTAAATTTTTTGTTTTTACATATCCAATCTTTCCATTTCCGTGTTCTTACTTTAGTAAATCCATCTTTTTCAGATATTACAACTACTTTTTCTCCTGCTTGTAACTTGTCTACTGTTTTTGTTATTAATTTTGTATTATATTTTACATTAAGTTTCTTTGTAGTATCTGCTTTTGTAAGCTTCCTATCTAGTGAATCTACTGTTATAACTGAATTATTAATATTCTCTACTTCTACATTGTAAACTTTATTTAATTCAGATATTGGAACATATAAATCTCCATCTTTTTTTATTACTGTTCCAAGCATTTTTACATCTGAACCATTTACTTTCATAGTTTTATTTGTTAAAGATATTACTGCCACTTTTGTATCTGATGTAGTTATAAGTTGTTCATTTTCTTTATCATAATAAATTTGACCATCAAAGTAGTTTTCCATATCATCTTTTGATACATATACTACTCCATCATCATTTATAAAAATATCATGTTTTAATTTTGCTGTTACATTATTATTGTTTATGATAAAATTCAATTTTCCTTCATTTGGGTCTTTCTTAAAATTTGGCGACACTATTAATACTACTGCTACTATAGCTAACAATACAGCTATAACTAATACTTTTTTCCATACTTTTTTTACTATTTCCATCATTATTCTCCTTAATTTTTTAAATACTTTTATACTATATCATAAAATATTTTTTTGGGGAATATTTTTAATGGAAATTTAATATTTTTTTATTATTAAATAATAATTATTAGTAGGATAATGGTTTAGAAAAAGGCTAAATATAAATATTAAAAATTCCGTTCTCCAAGGCATTTTAGTAAAGTTGACTTTAATGAATAATGTAACACACTGTACTTTCTATAAGAAATTGGACGCCTTATGGCTAGTAAGTGGAACTCGTTTTGAATATTTATATTTAGCCTTTTTTCAGAAGTTTAGTAAAAAAAACATTATCTTGTAACTAATTTTCCTAAGAATTTGCAAAAAAACTTTAATTTTGGCAATTTTTATGATATAATATATTCATCGGTTAAATCAAGGAGGTAACTTTTATGTGGCAAGTTTGGTTAGTTATTTCACGGACTATTTTTTATACTAGAAATAATTACAGTTCGGTTTTTTAGTATTTTGGTTTGGAATTGGTGCACTTTTTGCTATGATTACTAGCTTTTTTACAGATAATATAATTATTCAAACTACTGTGTTTTTAATAAGTTCTACAGCATTACTATTTTTAACTAGACCTTTTGTAAAAAAAGTTGCAGGAGAAGACAAATTAAAAACAAATGCTTATTCAATTATTGGAAAAACTGGAATCGTAACTAAAGAAATTAACTCTAAAATTGGTACACGGTCAAGTTAAAATTGAAAATGAAGTTTGGAGTGCTAAAGTAGAAAGTGATGATATTATTCCTGTTAATGCTGAAATAGAAGTAACTAAAATTGATGGCGTAAAGGTTATTGTTGAAACCAAACAAAAAATTGAATGTTTAAAAATCTAAAAAAATAGCTTTGTTACTAAAACTAGAAAATGCTTTTCTATACTCTAAAATATAACATTTTTATAGTATAAACATAACTTTGCTATAAACATAGAAATACTGCTTATTTCTATTATT
>CATKFT010000043.1 GCA_949747745.1 uncultured Clostridia bacterium | reverse complement strand
CCACCAAGATTCTTTTCTAATTTATCCATTTCTTTTTTCAATAAAATTACTTCTTTTTTTGGATCAACTACAAACATAACCCCAGGCATCTTTTTCATGTCTTTAATTCCACCTAAGTTCTTCTCTAGTTTTTCCATTTCTTTCTTTAATAAAATAACTTCTTTTTTAGGTAAAACATCAAATGTTCCATCTTCTTGCATTTTTTCTAATTCATTAAGTCTTGCTATTCTTTTTTTAATTGTTCCAAAGTTTGTTAACATTCCACCTAACCATCTTTGGTTAACAAAGTACATTCCACAAGTTTCTGCTGCTTCTTTTACACATTCTTGTGCTTGTTTTTTTGTTCCTACAAAAAGAATGTCTTTTCCTTCCTCTGCTTGTTCTTTAACGAATCTGTATGCTTCGTCAATTTTTTTTGATGTTTTTTGTAAATCGATAATGTGGATACCATTTCTAGCTTGGAATATGTATTCAGCCATTTTAGGATCCCATCTTCTTGTTTGGTGTCCAAAGTGTACACCTGCTTCAAGTAATTGTTTCATTGCAACTACTGCCATTTTAAATTCCTCCTTTAGTTTTTACCTCCATAAAGCTTAAAACGCTTATTACACTTACTTATTTTCTAAGCACTAGCGTAAGCTCACTTTATGTGTGTATTTTTTAACTTAATTATTATATCAAAAAAGTATTGCAAACGCAATACTTTTTTTAAATTTTTATTTTATCCCAAGAACTTCTTTTGCTATTTTCCAAATGTCTTCTGTTTCTCTATCTTTTGCCCAAAATGCTCCTCCTGCTAGTTCATATTGGTTTATTAAGTTTAGTTTTTCTCTAATTGATTTTTCATCTTCTATCCACATTTGATATTTGTTTTTGTTATTTTCATATTCTACATAATATTGTTTTGTATCCTCATTCCATACTTTTTCTACATCATTTGGAATTTTAGAATCTATTTGTTTCATGCTAACTACACTACTTGTTACTTTTCCATTTGAATCTGTTTTCCATAATCTTGTATATAATGGCATTCCTAAAATAATTTTTTCTTTTTTAACATCTTCTTGTCCTATAAATTTCTTTATATTTGCTTCCACCCAATCTGCTCCTGCTGTTGTCCCCGGTGTATTACTAGAATTTCCATATTGGTCATATGCCATAAATATTAAATAATCTGCTTCATTTGCAAGTAAGTCTCTATCATAACATAAAGACCAATTTTCACTTCCATCTGGTGCTGTTACATCTACACTTGTTACTATTCCATATTCTCTTAGACGTGGTGCAAGTTCTATTATAAATCTTGAAAATACAAATTTATCTGACATATTCATATATTCAAAATCTACATTAATTCCATCTAAATCATATTTTACTGCTAAATCTACTATTTCTTCTATCATTTCTTCTCTTTGTGAATAATCATTTAAAATCTTTGATGTTGTTTCTTTCATTGATTCATTTGAAAATATTGCCCATATTTTATATCCATTAGATTTTGCCCATCTTATATAGTCTTCTCCACCTTTTTTTGCTTTATCAATAATCTCTAGCGAATCTCCACTTTTTAAAGAGAAAAATGCTGGTGATATAACATTTATTCCATCTATGGTTGTCCCTATTCTATTTGGTGCTGATACATATTCTGAATAATAGTCCCATACAAGATTTATTTTTCCAGTTATTTGTGGTTCTTTTTCTATTTTCTCTCTTACTGTTGTTTCATTTGTTAAATTGTTTGTTTTTACATATCCAATTTTCCCATTTCCGTGTTCTTACTTTTGTAAATCCATCTTTTTCAGATATTATAACAACTTTTTGTCCCGCTTCTAGTTTATCTACTGTTCTTGTTATTAATTTTGTATTATATTTTACACTAAGCT
>CATKFT010000042.1 GCA_949747745.1 uncultured Clostridia bacterium | reverse complement strand
ATATTTGTTTTTATAGTAAAATAATAATGAGGAGAATACATATGAAAATAAGTGGAATAGATAAAGATTTTGAAGATATTATTTATTATTTAGATAGTAAAGGATTTAAACCATTTGCATCTTGCGATGGGGTAGAAGCAAATCATGTTGATCCAAATGATGTTGGTGATGCCTATATTGCATTTTTAAAAAGTCCTAAGATTATTAATCTAATGACTGAATTTTTAAAAGATAGAGAGAATTTTAATATTATATTGAATAGTGAAAACAAATTTAAGCCATATGAAATGTATGGAAATATAATATCAGGAACTACTTATAATGTTCATTTTCATAATAAAAAAGGAGAAAGAACACAATATTTTGAAAATATTATTAAAGATTTAATTGAAATAAAAACAAATTCTCCAAGTGAAGAACAAAAAAAGCTAGAAATGTTAGAAAGAGTTTTAGAAGAAAATTCAGATTTTGATTTATCTTTTTCTGTATCTCTTAATGGGCAATATCAGCCACATATGGGAAAAATAGGAAAAATTAATGAATTAATAATTACTACAAAATTAGGAAACGAAAGAGTTGATGGAGATGTTATAATACATACTGAAAGAGATATGGAGGTATTAGCTAGTATACTATCTAAAAAATATAGTATAAAAAAAGAAAAAGACGATTTTGGAGAATATCCTGAAGCTGAATTCATAATGCCAAGATTTGATAAATGTAGTTGTTCTATATACTTTACAGATGAGCATTTTAATCAAATATTGGAGCAAATTCAATATATTAGGCAGATAGCACATACTATACCTACTTTTGAAGCTAAAGAAGGAATTTATGACGGAGATGAGTTCTTTGATGAATATGATTACGAAGAATGGGATATGAATAATGGAAGAGTGGAAGAATATATGCCTGAAGAATTTGAAGAAACATCTTTAAGAGAGAGAAAAGAGGCTGTCAGAATTAGAAAAAGAGGCAAAGGAACTTTCAATAGAAGAACAAAAAATTCTAGAACTAAGTCAAATGGATAATGAAAGAATATAAGAAGAGAGGAATACAAATGAATAAAAATAATACAGAAAAATCACTAATTAAAGTTAATAAAAATAGTATTTTCTTTAAGATAAAAAACTTATTTAATAAAATTTTTAGAGAAAGAAAATACAAGGACAACATTATAGAAGAAAATGATTATAACTTAAAAGAGAATATAAAAAAAGAACAATTTAGAGAATATATTAAGAATATAGAAAATGAAGAAACTAAATTAATAAAATTGTAACAGCAGTATCGTAATGGAAAAATAAAAGAAAACCAATTAACTAAAATACAAATAAAATCTTTATGTGATTTATATGATAAACAAATTGAAAAATTGCAAAAATCTAATGAATTTAGGAAACAAAGAATCTTGCAATATAGAGAAAAACTACAGTCATAATAAGAAGAATTGTTATAGTTTATACAAATATAGCAATTTTTTTATACTAATTTATAAATGATTATAACAAAAATTTGTCCCTCGGAGATAAAAAAGGTTTTAGTAAACTTTCTCCTAAACAGCAATTTGTGGTCCAACGGACCATGCTGGTGAACTAACCATATAAAAAAGTAAAAGGTATTGTTCAGAGCAAATGAAATTTGCTCTTTTAAATTATGCTTCGTTTCACTAACATAATTTTTATCTTAGTTATTATTGTAAAACATATAAAAATATGATAATATTTAGAATAGATAAATAAAATATAGATAATATAAGATGAGTTATTATAAAGTAAAGAAAAGAAAGTGAGATGATAAATTTGAAAATATATCATGGTAGCACAGTTATTGTAGAAAAGCCAAGT
>CATKFT010000041.1 GCA_949747745.1 uncultured Clostridia bacterium | reverse complement strand
TAGCAACTATGAATCCAGAGGAATTTCCTGAACTTCCTCAAATAAATATAGAAAATTCTATTACAATAGAACAAAATACATTAAAAAGTATGATAAGAAGAACTATATTTGCAGTAAGTATAGAAGAAAATAGACCTATATTTACAGGATGTTTATTTAAAACAGATGAAAACAAATTAAATGTTGTAGCAGTAGATGGATTTAGACTTGCATGGAATAGTGTGGCATTAACAGATAATAAAAATGGATTTAGTGCAGTAATACCAGGAAAAACACTAAACGAAGTAAATAAAATAATTTTAGATTCATTTGATACAGTAACGATAGGTGTTTCAAAAAATCAAGCGTTATTTGAGATGGATAATTGTAAAGTAGTAACTAGATTATTAGATGGTGAGTTTTTAAATTATTCAAATATAGTACCACAAAGTTGGGAAACAAGAATAAGAGCAAATAAAAATAATTTACAAGAATGCTTTGAAAGAATAAGTTTAATAGCATCATCAGTAGCAGAAAAAGAAAAAAAATATCCAGTAAAAGTTTTAATAGATATAGGAAAAATAACAATATCTTGTACAAATCAAACAGGAGACGCAAAGGAAGAATTATATGTTTCAACAGAAGGGCAGAATTTAGAAGTAGGATTTAATCCAAAATACGTATTAGATGCACTAAAAGTAATTGATGATGAAGAAATATATGTAGATTTTGGATCAAGTGTTTCACCATGTGTAATAAGACCTGTTGATGAAGAAGATTATACATATATGATTTTACCAATAAGATTAAAAGATTAATTGGAGAAAGAAATGTATATAAAAAACATAAAATTAAAAAATTTTAGAAACTATAAAGAACAAGAAATAAATTTAGAACAAGAAATAAACTTATTTATAGGAGATAATGCACAAGGAAAAACAAATATACTAGAAGCAATATTCATATGTGCAATAGGAAAATCATTTAGAGCTCACAAAGAAAAAGAATTAATAAAAATGGACGAAAACTGTGCTTCCGTAATAATAAATTATGAAAAATCTGATAGAGAAGGAAGTATAAAATTAGAATTAAGTGATAAAAAAAGTGTATTTGTAAATGATATAAAACAAAATAAAATGAGTGACATTTTAGGAAATATAAACATAGTAATGTTTAGTCCAGATGATATAGAAATACTAAAAAGTGGACCAGCAAAAAGGAGAAGATTTCTAAATATATTAATAAGTCAATTGAAACCCAAATATGTATATTGTTTAAATATGTATTTAAAAACATTAGAACAAAGAAATAATTATCTAAGACAAATAAAACAAGAAAGTAAAAAAGAAGAATTATTAGAAATATGGGATGAAAAGTTAGCAGAATATGCACAATATGTATTTGAATATAGAAATGAATTTATAGAAAAAATAAAAAATAAAATTAGTAAAATACATAGTAAAATAACTAATAATGAAGAAGAAATAAAAATAAAATATATAACAGATTGTGAAGAAAAAGAAAAATATTTACAAAAGTTAAAAAAAACAAGAGAAACAGACATACAAAAAGGATATACATCACAAGGAATACATAGAGATGATATATATATATTTATAAATGGAAAACAAGTAAACATCTATGGGTCACAAGGTCAAAATAGAACAGTAATACTGTCTTTAAAATTATCAGAATTAGAAATAATCTATGATGAAATAGGAGAATATCCAATACTTTTACTAGATGATTTTATGTCAGAATTAGACAGTAAAAGAAGAGAAAATTTTTTGAAAAGTATAAGTAATACACAAATATTAATAACATGCACAGAAGAATTCACAATTTATGATAAAATGTG
>CATKFT010000040.1 GCA_949747745.1 uncultured Clostridia bacterium | reverse complement strand
GTAAGTAGTAATAATCACTTACTTATTTGTATATTAATATACAAATAAAATAATCATTTAAGGTAAAAAATGTTACAGGTTAATGGTTCTTAATTTATATCAAGAACCATTAACCTGTAACTAAAAAATAATTAAAATAAATCTATATACTTGACGGGATATTATTTGTAGATATAAAATAGTAACGTAAAGAAAAAATATGTACATTGACAATTAAATAGAAAAAAGTCTGTAGCTATTTAAATGGATATAGAGAAAAGTGTACATATTTTTATTTAAGAAAATGTAAGGGCTTTATTGGTAAGTAATGCACATAAGGAATACCAAACGATGCCTGTTATAGAAATAAAACAAGAATAGAGAATAAAAACGTTAAAATATGGGAATACTAAATAAAAATGAAAAACAAAGGAGGAAAAGAAGAAAATGAAAGAAGAAAAAATATTAAAACAGGAGAAAGGAATAACACTAGTGGCATTAATGATAACGATAATAGTGTTATTAATACTTGCAGGAGTGACATTAAATCTAACATTACGGAGAAAGAGGGATATTTAGAGTAGCAAAAGATGCAAGTAAGAATTATACAGAGGCACAAAAACAAGAGCAAGAAGGATTAAATGAATTTGATAAAGAAGTAGATAAAATAGTAGGAAACATAGGAAATGGAGGAGGAAATAATCCACCACAAACCAATTTACCAGAAAATGGAGAAGGTGTGGCAAATGGAACACAAGTAAAAAAGCCAAGTGATAAGAATTGGGATGAGACAAAAATAAATAGTTATGCAGATGGAGAGGGAAATACTATACCAGTGCCAAAAGGATTTACACCAATACCAGTAGAGGAAGGACAAGGAACAAAAGATACAGGATTTGTAATAAAAGATACAAGTACAAAGGCGGATGGAACAGCAAGCCAGACAAATGGAAATGAATTTGTTTGGATACCAGTGGAAAATATGAGTTATAATTATGCAAGATATGATTTTAATAAACAGTATGGAAATTATTCTGATTATTCAGAAACAATGCCAGAAGATGAACAAACAAGTGTAGCAACATATGGAGGATATTATATAGGAAGATACGAAACAGGAATAGAAGGAGGAACATTAGCATCTACAAGTAATAGTTCAATAACAGATACAACAGAAAAACAAAATTGGACAGGATATACAGGAGGAAAATTGGTAGTAAAAGAAGGGCAACAAGTATGGAATTATATAACAAGGGATAGGGCAAAAACAGAAGCAGAAAGATTATATAATAAAGAAGAAAATAATATAAAAAGTAAATTAATAAGTAGTTATGGATGGGATACAGCATTAAAATTTATAGAAACACAAAATAGCACATATCCGACGAATAGTGTTGGAGGATATTATGGACAAAGTAGTCCAACGAAAACAGGATATGATACAACGCATCCAGGTAATATATATGATATGGGAGGAAATGTATGGGAATGGACAACGGAATTCTGTAGTACTGCGAGCAGTCCTTGCACTTTACGTGGAGGCTGTTACTACCGTTCAGCTAGCGCTTATCCAGCAGCTTACCGTGACTACTTTAGCATGACTCTTGCGTACGGCTACTTCGGTTTTAGGGTCACTTTATATATGTAGACCTGAATACTGAAGAAAGG
>CATKFT010000039.1 GCA_949747745.1 uncultured Clostridia bacterium | reverse complement strand
TCAATTGGCTTTGGAAAGCAAACTATAGATTCTAGCAAAATTTTAGATAGTTTAAAAGAAACATTTAGACCTGAATTTTTAAATAGAATTGATGAAATTATTATATTTGATAGTTTAAATAAAGAGCAATTATTACAAATTGTAGACCTTATGTTAGAAGATACTAAAAAGGCTTTGGAAAATAAGAATATTTCATTAGAAATTACTCTTTCTGCAAAGGAATACTTACTAAATAAAGGTACAGATTATAAATATGGTGCAAGACCATTAAGACGTGCTATTCGGAAGAAATATAGAAGATATTTTATCTGAAATGATTTTACGTTCTGAATTAATAGATGGGGATACCGTTTTAGTTGACCTTGTAAATGATATGCTTGTGTTTAATAAAAAGTAATGTAAAAATGCCATTTTAATAACATATTATCTAAAGGCTCTACTTTTCTTATCCTATGAAACATTTTTATCTCCCATCCTTGTACTATTCTATTTGTATTACTTATTGATATTTATATTTTATAACATATATTGTTAAATAGTCTAAATTATTGTTTAAAAGAATTTTTTATTGACATTTTTTGTTCTTTTATGTTAATATATTTTTGTTACTTTATTATTAACCTACAATAAGAAAGGAATAAAAGATTATGAAACATTATCGGAATGAAAAAGTTCCATGTCCAGCATGTGGCGAAAGTGGAAAAATGTATTGGAACTTTGGACACAGTAGTTGCACATGTCCTACATGTGATGGCAAAAAGTATATAACATTCGAATCCTATCTTCGTAGAGAGTATGCTTTTGCGGGACACAGTGAAAATGAAATAGTTACAATGATTAATGACTTCTTTAAGTAGGTAAAAAATCTCTGTAGAGATAGAGAAAGTGCCCCATTAGGGACACTTTCTTTTTTATGCTCCATAATAAGCATCAAGTAATATTTGTTTTATTTCACTTACAAGTGGTAATCTTGGATTTGCTGTTGTACATTGGTCTTCAAATGCACGGTCTGCAAGTTCATCAACACGAGCTAAAAATTCTTTTTCATCTATTCCTGCTTCTTTATAACTTGTTGGCATTTCTAATTTTTGCATTAATTCTTTTATTTTTCCTATTAATGAATTTACTCCCTCTTGTACTGTACTTGCAGGTAAACCATTTTTTCTTGCAAGATTTGCATATTTTTCATCTGCTATAAAATATTCATATTTTGGAAATGATACAAATTTTGTTGGCTTTGCTGCATTATATTTTATTACATATGGAAGTAATATTGCATTTGCTCTTCCATGTGCTATGTGGAATTCCCCTCCTATTTTATGTGCAATAGAGTGGTTTATTCCTAAAAACGCATTTGTAAACGCCATACCTGCTATACAACTTGCATTATGCATTTTTTCTCTTGCATGTTTGTCATTTCCATTTTCATATGCTGCAACTAAATTATTTAATACAAGTTCTACTGCTTTTTCAGAAAGCCCATCTGTGTAATCTGATGCAAGGTTTGATACATACGCCTCAATTGCATGTGTTAAAACATCCATACCTGTATCTGCTGTAATTCTCTTTGGAAGAGTCATTACTAAATCTGGGTCTATTATTGCAACATCTGGTGTTAATTCATAATCTGCAAGTGGATATTTTTTGTTTTGTGTTTTATCTGTAATTACTGCAAATGATGTTACTTCTGAACCTGTTCCTGATGTTGTTGGTATTGCTACCATTTTAGCTTTTTCTCCAAGAGTAGGAAATTTATATGTACGTTTACGTATGTCCATAAATTTTAGTTTTAAGCCCTCTACATCCGCTTCTGGATGTTCATAAAATAACCAC
>CATKFT010000038.1 GCA_949747745.1 uncultured Clostridia bacterium | reverse complement strand
TCTAATAGTGGAACCCAATAAAAACTTGTACATAATAAAATTAATACTATATTTATTATAATAGATTTTATTATAATTTTATTGTTCAGTTTTTTATAATTTACTAATATATATATAAAGCAAAATATAGCTGTATATACCGCTATAACATTGTGTGTTAATATTAACCCTATTGCTCCAATTGCTATATTATATGTTTTTTTGCTTTCTTTAAATAACTCATACATTCCTATAAATGTTATTGGTAAAAACATAAATGACGCAAGTTCTGCTATTGCAATTCTTGTATAAAGGTCTGTTAAATGATATGGTGCTGTTATATAATAAATAGCCGAAATCACGGCCGATGTACGGTTTTTAGCTATCTTATATACTAATTTATACATAAATATTCCGAGATAGAAACATTGTTAAAAACATAAATAATTTCAGACATACTACATATGAATTTGTAAATATTTTAAATATTAGTGGCACATATGCTGTTAATGGGCTATAAAATATATTCCAAGAATACCCAAACCCATTACAAAATTTTGACATAACGACTGGGAATAATCCCCCCTCTTTTAAAGAGGCATGTGTTCCTATTAATCTACATATATGTTGAATGCCATCATCTGCTGAAATATCTATGTATTTTGAAAATAATGGTATACAAGTAAGTAATGTTATAATAAAAATTATAACATAGCTTAAACTCTTGTCATTTTTTAATATATATTTTTGTAATATTTGTTTTATATTATTTTTCATTTCTATGCCTTTCATTTGTATAACAAATTCGATTTTCATGTTAAATTTAATAAATAATCTATAGTAGCTTTAATCACATAGTTAATATGTATTTTTTCCATCTAATAAATCATCATTTTTTATCCAATCTTGTATATCTACAACCAAATATTCTCCTTGCTTTTGTCCTCTTACAATTAATTCTTTTATTCCTGCATTAATAATTAGTTTTCTACACATTTGGCAAGAATTAGCTCCTGGTTCATATTCTTCTGTATCTACTCTTTTTCCTACTAAATACATACTTGCTCCTATCATATCTTTTCTTGATGCACTTAGCATTGCATTTTGCTCTGCATGAACAGACCTACAAGCATCATATCCACCATGATGTATATCGGGAAATCTTTCTTTTTTTGTGCAATACCCTAAGTCTATGCAATTTATTCTTCCACGTGGAGCTCCTGTATATCCTGTAGATATAATTTCATCATTTTTTACAATAATGCAACCAAAGTTCTTCCTTAGACAAGTCCCACGTTTTGCTACTGCTTCTGCTATGTCTAAGTAATAATTTATTTTATCTAATCTGTTTTTAATATCCATACGTATACTTCCTTCTCTTTATTTAATTTAAATAATATTTTTCTAATTAATTATCATTTTAATTTTATATCTATACATATAT
>CATKFT010000037.1 GCA_949747745.1 uncultured Clostridia bacterium | reverse complement strand
TTATTTCAAAAGTTTTTAGAACAATTTAAAGATTTTACAATAATAGTATTAATTATAGCAGCAATTGTTTCAGGAATTGTTGGTGTTTCAGAAGGAGAGGGGATAACCGACACAATTATTATTCTAATAGTTGTTATTTTAAATGCTGTTATTGGAGTATTACAAGAAAGTAAAGCAGAAAAATCTTTAGAAGCATTACAAAAATTAAGTGATCATGCATCAAAAGTAATTAGAAATGGAAAATTACAAGTAATTCCATCAAAAGAATTAGTTCCAGGAGATATTGTAGTATTAGAAACAGGAGATTATATTCCAGCAGATTTAAGAATAATAGAAGCTATAAACCTAAAATCACAAGAATCAGCATTAACTGGTGAATCTGTACCAGTAGAGAAGATGCAGGATGTAATACAGGATGAAAATGTGGGAATTGGAGATAGAACAAACATGTTATTTTCATCAAGCTTAATTACTTATGGAAGAGGAAAAGGTATTGTTTGTGAAACTGGTATGAATACAGAAGTAGGAAAAATAGCTTCAATGCTTGATGAACAAGAAGAAACAACAACACCGTTACAAGAAAAGCTAAATAAACTAGGAAAGACATTAGGAATAGCAGCACTTGCGATATGTGCCATTATATTTGTTATAGGATTAATATATGGAAAAGAGCCAATTCATATGTTTATGACAGCTGTTAGCTTAGCAGTTGCAGCAATTCCAGAGGGGCTTGTTGCAGTATCTACTATTGTTCTTGCAATAGGTGTACAAAGAATGGTAAAGAAAAATGCAATAGTAAAAAAACTTCCAGCAGTTGAAACATTAGGAAGTGCAACAGTTATATGTTCAGATAAAACAGGAACATTAACACAAAATAAAATGACAGTTAAAAAATTATTTTATAATAATAAACTAGTAGATTTTCGGAGTAGATTTTGTATATTCAGAAGAAGAGGTTTTAAAAAAACTTGTACACTCAAGTATGTTATGTAATGATACCAAAATAGGACAAAATAATGAATTGACAGGAGACCCAACTGAAACAGCATTAATAGATATGGGATTTAATTTAGATTTTGACCCAAGTTTATATGAAATATTTCCAAGGGTAGAAGAAATCCCATTTGATTCAGATAGAAAATTAATGACAACAGTTCATAAACAAGGAGAAAAGTATATAGTATATACAAAAGGTGGAGTTGATGAGTTATTAAATAAATGTATAGCATATGAGGTAAATGGAGAAATAAAAAGTAATTTACAAGAATATAAAAAAGAAATAGAAAAAAATAATGAGAAAATGGCAGAAAATGCATTAAGAGTACTAGCATTTGGATATAAAGAATTAGACCATATGCCTACAAAAGAAGAAATGAAAGATATGGAAAAAGATTTAAATTTTATAGGTATGGTAGGAATGATAGATCCACCAAGAGAAGAAGCACGCATTGCAGTGGAAAAATGTAAAACAGCAGGAATAAAAACAGTAATGATAACAGGAGACCATAAAATAACAGCTATAGCTATAGCAAAAGCGTTAGGAATATTAGAAAATGAGGATGAGGCATTAACAGGTAAAGAACTTGAACAAATGACAGACGAAGAATTAGGAAAAAATATTAGAAAATATTCAGTATATGCAAGGGTTTCACCAGAACATAAGGTAAGAATTGTTAGTGCATGGCAAAAAAATGGTGAAATAGTTGCAATGACAGGGGATCGGTGTAAATGATGTACTAGCACTAAAAGAAGCAGATTGTAGTATTGCTATGGCAAATGGAAGTGATGCAAGTAAAAATGTATCACAGTTAATATTATTAGAT
>CATKFT010000036.1 GCA_949747745.1 uncultured Clostridia bacterium | reverse complement strand
GATTTTGATGAGATTTTTAAAACTTCCATTGTTTCTGCCTCCTAAAATATAATTTTTTGTTTCATTTTGAACATGTATATTTATATTATATTTTAAGTTTATTGTCTAGTATTTTTTGGAAAAAATAGGAAGTTTTCATCGTGTTTTTTCGCTATTTTTCTACATTCTTATACGTTCTATTTTCTCTATTCGACATGTCTTATCAGAAATCTCAAAAATGCATCCATTTAAGACACATTCTCCTTGTGCTAATTTATATTTTTCTGGAAGTGTTGTCTCAAACCTCTTTATAGAAGCTAGTATATCCATCCCTATAACTGATTTTTTAGGTCCTGTCATTCCTATATCTGTAATATATGCTGTTCCTTTTTCTAAAACCTGTTCATCTGCTGTTTGTACATGTGTATGTGTTCCAAATATAATATTTACTCTTCCATCTAAATAATACCCCATTGCAATTTTTTCAGCAGTTGCTTCTGCATGAAAGTCTAATACTATTATATCAGCTTTATCTTTTATTTCTTCTAGAATTTCATTTATTAGTACAAATGGATTTTCTGATAATATATTCATATCTGTTCTTCCAATTAAATTAATAACTGCTATATTTTTATTTTTACACTCTTTTATAACATATCCTTTTCCGCAAACACCTTTAGGATAATTTGCAGGTCTTATCAAATCAGGTGCGTCTATAAAACTAAAAATATCTTTCTTTCCCCATGTATGGTTTCCCATAGTAACTACATTAGCACCCATATATAATATATCTTTATATAATTTTTCAGTAATTCCCATTCCACCAGCAACATTTTCACCATTTACAATTATAAAATCAATATTCTTTTCCTTTTTTAAATTTGGAATTATCTCTTTTGCCTTTTTTAATCCATTTTCTCCAACAATATCTCCAACTGCTAAAATCTTCAAATTACATCTTCCTTTCCTAAATATAATTTATATTATACACTATATTTATTGAAATCAAAAGCTTTTTATTGAATATTATACCATTTTTTTGCAATAAATTTGCTTTATGTTAATTATTGTGGTATAATAATTATATGAAGTTATTTTTTATACTTATTTCAATGAAATAGGAGGAACTTGTATGAAGCGGAAAAACAAAATTCATCGCTACAAATATTCATTTTCTGTTACTTCCAAAGACTTATTTCTTCCTTTGAAAGTTGATATTGTAAGGGATAACACACCTTATTGTATCTTTTATGAAGGAGCTTTTTTAGATACGGCAGGCAACAAATTTGATAAAATGCCAATCGACGAAAAGTTCAAGCTTTGGAAGCATATCAATTATTATGGAATTTCTGTAGCAGATAATGATCTTGAATTAAGCTTCTAAAAAGGAACCAGTGCCAAGCACTGGTTCCTTTTTTATTTTGCATATGTTATTACTCTTGATTCTCTTATTACATTTACTTTTATTTGTCCTGGATAATCCATTTGGTCTTCTATTTTTTTAGCTATATCTCTTGACATTATTGTCATTTCTGCATCAGAAACTTTTTCAGGTTTTACTATAATTCTTACTTCACGTCCCGCTTGTATTGCAAATGATTTTTCAACTCCTTCAAAAGAATCTGCAATTTCTTCTAATTGCTCTAATCTTTTTATATAAGCTTCTAATGTTTCCCTTCTTGCCCCTGGACGAGAAGCACTTATTGCATCAGCTGCTTGTACTAAAACTGCTTCTAATGTTTGTGGTTCAACATCTCCATGATGAGCTTCTACTGCATTTATTACTAATGGATTTTCTATGTATTTTTTTAATATATCTACACCTATTTCAACAT
>CATKFT010000035.1 GCA_949747745.1 uncultured Clostridia bacterium | reverse complement strand
TTTTATTTTGTCCATAATAGTTCTTTCTTAAACCAATTTTTTTAAAATTGTATTTTTCATATAATTTTATAGCATTCTTATTCATTTCATTTACTTCTAAAGTAATAAGTTTTGCATTCTCACATTTTGCAGTTTTTATTAGTTTTTCTAAAATTTTACTTGCAATTCCCATATGCCTTTTAGATATTTTGGTTACAATATTTGTAATATGTATTTCATCTAGTATTTTTAAAATACCACCAAATCCAACAATTTCATTACATTGAAAGGCTATAAAATATTTTGAATTTGAATTTTTTAATTCAGTTTCAAATGTAGAGTATGTCCAAAAATTATCGAAATCTGAAATTAAGATGTTTTTTATTTCTAATAAATGTGTAAGTGTCATTTCATGGATTTCTAATTCCATTTTTATTTATCCTTTCTTGCTTTTTCTAATTCTCTTTCAGCATTTGATTTTTTCAAATAGATGGGAGATAGGTTATACTCAACATTATCATTATTGATATCTTTAGAAAAGACATCAAAAGCACAAAGTCCAATGCTTGAGGCTGTAAATTTATTTAAGTTTTCGGAAGATTCAAAAATTGCATTTTTTTTCAACGTAGATTTTAACATATCTTTATAAACTATGCTACCACTTCCAACAAAAAATATTGGTTTATTACAAAATTTTAATATTTCTGTAATATAATTGATATCTTCAGCTAAATAATCTCCAATTTTTGTATAATTTTTATTTGAATTATCAAATAAACCATAATATACATTATTATTTTTTGCATCGATTAATGAACATATATACCCATTAAAATTTACATTATAAGCAAGTCCTATAAGAGAAGTGATGCCTATGCAAGGTAAGTTTGTAACATCTTGAAAAGCTCTTATTGTAGATATACCAATTCTAATTCCTGTAAAAGAACCGAGGACCTTTATCACATGCTAATAAATCCATATCATTCAAATTTAAATTATTTTTAGATAAAATTTGCTCAATTTGTGGCATAAGTTTTATAGAATGTGTATTTCCATCTTCAATTGATATTTCATCAATTACATTTCTATTTTCTAAAATAGCCACAGAACAAACTTCAGATGCAGTATCTATACTTAAAATTTTCATATTTTACCTCTAAAAGTTTATAAATTTAGGTTTTTATAAGGGAAAATACCTATAAACCATCATATGTATTATTAATATTACTAAATTTAATAATGGGTTAAATAAAATGCAAAAAAGAGTTATTAAAATAATTTTTTAACTAATTCCACATATTTATTACCGACAGAAGATATTTTCAAGATTCGTTTACTATCATGTTCAAAATCCCTTTCAAAAGTTATATTAATATAACTAGGAGGAAGGGCATCTTCTATAATTTCTCCCCACTCAATTAAACAAATTCCAGTATTAAAATATTGTTCACCACCAATTGCATAAAACTCAGAAACATTTGAAAGCCTATAAACATCAAAATGATAAATATTAGTAGTATTTTTATTATATTCATTAACAATAGTAAAAGTAGGGCTTGAAATTTCTTCTTCAAGACCAAAAAAAGATAAAAATCCTTCAACAAATTTTGTTTTACCGTGAACCTAAATTACCGAGATAAAACAACAACATCACCTTTATTTAAGAAGCTTGCAACCTTATAAGCAAACTTCATAGTTTCATTTTCAGAATTTGAAACAAAAGTATACATTAAAATCTTTCCTTTCATTAATATATAGGTATTGTATCATTAGTGGGGGAGAAAGTAAATTAAAATA
>CATKFT010000034.1 GCA_949747745.1 uncultured Clostridia bacterium | reverse complement strand
TTTTTTTTCTTGTTTTCTATTCTTTTTTTCTATTTTTTTAGCTTGTTTTCTTTCTTTTTTTGTTAAATTGCTATCTCGTACTATATCTTTCATATTTTTACCTTTCACTTGTTTATTATATCTATTTTCTACATCTTGAGTTCGAATATTATTATATATTCTTTCTGTTTTTCCTCTTTGCTTTTTTGCTACACTCCCTATATTTTGAACATTACTATTATATTTTTTCTCTAACTTTTTTGTTTGACTACTATTGTATTTATTTTCTGTATTTTGGGGCTGTACTTTATTATAGCTTTTTTCCACATTTTTGCTTTTGCTATTCGAAGTTCTTTTTTTATTATTCCCCAAAGATTTTCTAATATTCTGTTGACTGTTATTTTCTATAAGCTTTCTTTTTTTATTATTCCCTATTTCTTTGCTTTCTTTTGCTTCTTTTTCTTTCACCTTTTTCACTCCTAATTTTTAGCTATTACTAGTATAACAAAATCATGTGTAAATATCAATATTTGTTCTTTTTATTTTCATAATATTAAGAAAGCTTTAAGATTATTTATTTAGAGTATTATATTACTCTATACATGAATTCTTTAATTAAACTGTAATTTTATAAAACATCTCTAATTTGCAAATTAGCATTGCTATTTATATCTTTATCTAAGCACTATTATTAATTTGCAATTTTATTTAAGTTATGAGTTATTGTTTTTATGAATATATTTTCTAGAAGCATTAACTTACTAGCTATTAAAAAATAGTTTTAGTTGATAATTACTTGAACAAGTAGTAATAATAATATAAAAAACGTGTTCTACTCTATTTAGCAAAGTGATGTTTTTTTCTGTTCTGTGGCATAGTGTGTTACATTTTTTTATACCAATTTTCTATAACGCCTTGAAGAACAGAATTTTTTTATATTATTATTACTACTTGCTCTTTTTTACTTTTGTATTGTAACCTTACTTAAAGAATATCATCAAAATTAGATTGTTATTATACAGTATTTTTGTTATTATTGTACTATTTATTGCATTTAATATTTCATTCTTTTCTATCATTGGCAGTATTAAACTTATTATCGCAAGTATTACATATATTAATAATATTCCTCTGATAACCCCATATATTATTCCTCCTGCCTCATTAAATTGCTTTATTATTGGCAATTCAGATACCGCTTCTAATAATGTTTTTGCAAGTAATAGTAATAGTCTAGTTATTACAAATAATACTACCATTACAATTAAATTAATTGCTGATATTGTTAATTCTTTTGCTACTGTTTGTACTACTGCATCTTTTGTTTTATTTACTGTATTTGTAATTTCCTCATTTATATAGTTTACTATTATGTTTGGTAAGTCTGTGCTTTCTTCATTTATTTTTCCTTCTTCTATTTGTGCGGATGATAGTTTTTCAGTTATTGTATTTTCTATTGTTTTGGCAATATCTGTATTGTTTACTATATAATTTGCAATTGGTCTATATAGTATTAATGTAATTAATATCGCTATTATAAATGATAATATTTTAAATGCTACTCCTATTAGTCCTTTTTTATATCCTAAGAATGTACTTAATGCAATTATGCCTATTAATATCAAATCAATTGCAATTTCCATTTCATCACTCCTTTTAACTTTTAACACATATTTTCTATCTTTTAATGTTAAATTTCATAATATATATTATTTAATGTAT
>CATKFT010000033.1 GCA_949747745.1 uncultured Clostridia bacterium | reverse complement strand
TTTTTTTCTGTCTTTTTTATTAGTATGAAAGTTGTTGTTAGCATTATCAATGATAAGATATAGATTATTCCCATTTTATTTTTTCTCCTTTTATTTTTCTTTTTCTTTTGCAGTCCGCTTCTAGATAATTTCGTATAGATAGTTTAATGTAATTCATTATTCATTATTTTCTATTCATTGTTTATTATTCAATATTCATTATTTATTTCTAAATGTTTGTATGCATCTGGCATTGCTATTCTTCCTCTTGGTGTTCTTGATAAAAATCCTATTTGTAATAAATATGGTTCGTACACGTCTTCTATTGTTTCTACTTCTTCTCCTATTGTTGCTGCTAAGGTTTCTAGTCCTACTGGCCCTCCTTTATATTGGTGTATTATTGTTTTTAGTATTTTTCTGTCTGTTTCGTCTAATCCTAGTTCGTCTATTTCTAACTTGTTTAGCGCTATTTTTGCTATTTCTTGTGTTATCTTTCCATTTCCTAAGACTACTGCATAATCTCTTACTCTTTTTAGAATTCTATTTGCTATTCTTGGAGTTCCTCTTGAACGTCTTGCCATTTCATTTTCTGCTTTTTCTTCTAACTCTACTCCTAGAATTGTAGCAGACCTTTTTATTATTTGTTCAAGTTGCTCTGGTGAGTATAGCTCAAGTCTTGAAACTATTCCAAATCTATCTCTTAATGGTGTTGTTAATGAACCTGCTTTTGTTGTTGCTCCTATTAGTGTAAATTTGGGTAAGTCTAATCTTATAGATCTTGCACTTGGACCTTTTCCTATTATTATATCTAAACTGAAGTCTTCAAGTGCTGGGTATAGTATTTCTTCTACTGTTTTGTTTAATCTATGAATTTCATCTATAAAAAGTACATCAAATTCTGAAAGGTTTGTTAGTATTGATGCTAAATCTCCTGGCTTTTCTATTGCAGGTCCTGATGTTATTTTTATATTAGAATTCATTTCGTTTGCAATTATGTTTGATAATGTTGTTTTTCCAAGTCCTGGCGGTCCATATAACAAAACATGGTCAAGAGGCTCACCTCTTTTTTTGGCTGCCTCTATATATACTTTCATGCTTTCTTTTACTTTGTCTTGTCCTATATATTCATTTAAAATCTTAGGTCTTAAAGATGTTTCTAGTATCTCTTCTCCGAACATCTTCTAATTCTGGATTTGTTATATTTTCGTTTTCCATGCTTTACACCTCTTTTCTTTATACTATTTATTGTTAAATTTTTACTATAATTATTTTTCTATAATTACATTATAGCCTATAAATAATCCAGTTTCTATAACTCCAACTATGCTTTTTAATTTGCTTTCTAAATTTTCTGTCACATTTCTAAAAACAGCATCTAATATTACATTTCCATTTTCAGTTATAATTGGTCCATCTTTCCCTTTTGCAAGCCTTAATGTAACTGTTTCTGCTCCCATTTTAAATAAAGCTTGTCTTACATAATTTATTGCATATGGTGTAGTTTCAACAGGAATTGGAAATTTATCACACATATTTTTCACAAATTTAGTTTCATCAACTAGTATATATGTAACTTTAGAACTTGCAATATTTAGTTTTTCTCTAAACATTGCACCACCTCTTCCTTTAATTAACCAGTTCTTATCATTAACTTCATCTGCTCCATCAAAACTCCAATCT
>CATKFT010000032.1 GCA_949747745.1 uncultured Clostridia bacterium | reverse complement strand
CCCATTTATATCCACTAACAAGTCCATCTTTAAAAACTGCAATACTTATATATCCCATTCTTTTTTTATCATTAAAACAAACTGTAAACCAACTTGTTTTATCATTAATGTCCCAGTCAAACCAGGTACCATTCCTACCATTATAATACACTATTTCACCGTTATTATATAACTGTGTCATCAAAACTTTATTATCTTTTATGTCTTTTTGAATTATATTGTTGATACCATCTTGTATAAATTTTTTAAGTTCTAATCCTTTGCCACTAATATATTGTCTCTTTAATTCTGTTCCTAGTTCTAAAGGTAATATTCTTTCAATTTCTTTATCTTTTTTTATGATTTCTCCAATTTCAATAACTCTTGTTTCCGCATCAGTGTGGTTATAATCTTCACATAAAAATTGATATCTTCCATCTTCTGCCTTTCTTTTAATATATAAAATAGGTTTATCATCTTCTAATATGTGACTACAAGCTATACACGTTTCATCAGGACTATATTTCCTACTGTTATTGTTTTCTTCTTTCTTTTTAAATAAATTAAACAACTTTAATACCTCCTTTTAATAAATTTATCCTAAAATAAAAATTTCATTATTTTACAGTAAAATTAAACAGTGGGACAAGTTTGTAATATATACTTGTCCCGCTGTTTATCCTTTGGTGTACCCGGAGGGATTCGAACCCCCGATCTGCAAGTTCGTAGCCTGCCATTCTATCCAGCTAAACTACGGGTACATATAAGAATACGCTTTTAATATGAAATTTATATTAAGGGATTTTTCAGGTAAAAACTTTTTACTTAAGTCTTTAAAATCCCTAAATATCAATGTTTATAATTTTAAGGTTGTATGTTTCATCGCACTTATTCTATCTAGCTAAACTATTGGCACATAAAAATGTCAAATATCTTACTTATACTAAATTTTTATATTTGACATTATTATTATACTTATTTTTATTATTTTTTTCAAGTATTTCTAGCAATAAATTTACAATTAATGTTGTGTTACAATTTACATCTAGTATAGTATATCCCTATGAATACATACATAAAACATTTTATTTAAAACTACGAGCTGTGAATTGCAACGAAAATTAATAAACTTTTTCTTTAGATTATATAGTTTATACTTATTCACTTGGTAATTTATAACATTTCCTGTTTTTTGCAATCTTGTTAATTTAGTATATAAATTTTCTAACTATACTTTTTAACAGATTTTTTACATATATAATGTGATACGAAAAGCAGTGTAATCATATGCATCAATTATACTACCGTTGACTACGAAAAGCAGCTGAGCCATAGTCCGCTGTGCTGTTATATGCACCCCCACGTTTAATGTAAGGGTTACTTTCATCATTATAAGATTCTGTTGTCCATTCCCATACATTTCCTCCCATATCATATATATTACATGGATGTATTGTGTCATATCCAGTTTTCATAGGCTCACTTTGTTCATAGCATCCTCCAATACTGTTTGTCGGATATGTATTATTTTGTGTTTCTATAAATTTCAATGCTGTATCCCAACCATAACTACTGCATAATTTACTTTTTCCTTCATATAATCTTTCTGCTAATTCTTTTGCTT
>CATKFT010000031.1 GCA_949747745.1 uncultured Clostridia bacterium | reverse complement strand
TTATTATAAAAAGTTTTGTTTTTTATTTTGCTCAAATAGTTCCAATATCATTTTATGAAATATTTTAAAATTATAATATTTCATAAAATGACATTGAAATTACTTAATATATTCAATAATTTATTTTATATATACTTTATATTCTATAAAAATGCGTTTCAAAACATAGTTATTATAATATGTTCTGAAACGCATTTTTTATTTATAGTCTGTTCCTATTATTATTGTGTAATCTACTTTTGAATTATTTGATTTTTTTGATGTTGCTCCCACTCCTAAAACTTCTTTTATTTCATTTGTTGTTTTTGTGCTTTTGTTTGTTCTATTTATTATTGATGTTTTTGTCGTTTTTGTTGTGTTTCCTGTTTTTGTTACATTATATCCTTTTTCTTTTAACTTTTTTTCTACTGCTGTAAGAGTTTTACTACTTCCTGTACCATTTAGTAGTTCTATATTTATCGTTTTTTCTTTATCTTTTATATCTTCATCTTGTTTAGTTTCCATATTTTCTTTAATTGTGTTAGAAGTTATTGTATTTGTGTTTTCTTCTTCTATTTCTTGTGGTTCATCTGCAAATAGGTCTTCTATCATTTCTTCTGCTTGTTTTTTGTTTATTGTATATATCCATACTCCATTTGTTAATTCTGATTCTCCTGGTAATGTTCCAGTTTTTAAGTTTTCTATTTTAAAGTTTACTGCATATGGTATATAGTCTTTTATTGTATCAAAATTTACATTTGTTGTTATATTTTTAAAAGCTATTTGTGCTATTTTATTTATATTAAAAATATTTTCTGGTTTTAATGTTTGCTCTAATGTTGCTTTTATAAATTCTCTTTGTGTTCTCATTCTTCCTATATCGTTATCTCCATAACTTAAAGGATATGATGTTCCATTGTTATTGTGTCTAAATCTTACAAGCCATTCTGCTTGCTTTCCATTTAGTTTTTGGTATCCTGCTTTTAAATCTATGTGTAAATCTTGTGTTACATCATCATACTTCATGTCTATTGGTACATCAAATTCTACTCCTCCTATTGTATCTACTAGTTCTACTAGTGCATCTGTGTCTACTATTATATAATTGTCTATATCTATTCCTGTTATATCTTCTATGCTTTTTATCATACCTGGTACATTTTCACCATTTCTATACATTGCATTTATTTTATAACTTGCTGATGCTTTTGCTTTGTTCTTTCCGACGTATGTGTCTCTTGGTATTGATAGTATTGATGCTTTTTGTGTTTTCGGATCATATGAACATAACATTATTGTATCTGCTAATTTATAGTCTTCTTCACATCCACTTATTCCTATTATTAAGAAATATATCTTATCTAAATCTTTTAATGTGTTTTCGTCATGTCCTACTGCTGCCGCCATAAATCCTTGTAGTCCTCCACCGTTTTTAATAACTCTATATGTAAAGAATCCTGTAAATATTAACATGGCTATTATTAATAATATTAGTAATAATCTAAATATTTTCCATGCTGTACTTTTTTTTCTTGTTTTCTATTCTTTTTTTCTATTTTTTTAGCTTGTTTTCTTTCTTTTTTTGTTAAATTGCTATCTCGTACTATATCTTTCATATTTTT
>CATKFT010000030.1 GCA_949747745.1 uncultured Clostridia bacterium | reverse complement strand
TTGTCCATTTACTTCTATTTCTACGCTTTTTCCTTCATTTGCATAAAATTCCATTTTCTTTCCTCCACTTATTTTTTTTGTAATATTTTTTTATTTATTACATATACTATATATTATCTCTTTATTGAAAATTATTCAATATTTAAGTAAGAAATTTTAAGATTTTTTCATAAAGTATTGACAAGTTGCAAAAAACATATTATACTTAACAAGTACATCGCGAGGTGGAGCAGTTGGCAGCTCGTCGGGCTCATAACCCGAAGGTCGTAGGTTCGAGTCCTACCTTCGCAACCATTTTTTGAAAGGTTACATTATTGTAACCTTTTATTTTACTTTTATGCTATTCTTTATTGATTCGAATTTAGAATCTCCTATTCCTTGTACTTTTTTTATATCTTCAATTTCTTTAAATTCTCCATTTTGATTTCTGTATTCTATTATTTTACTAGCTGTAGATTCTCCTATTCCATTTAGTGTTTGTAGTTCTTCTTTAGTTGCTTTGTTTATATTTATTCTAGTTGTTTCGTTTTTTATATTTCCGTATATCTGGATTACTTATTCCATCTGTTTGAGTTACTATATATTCTTTCGTTTCTTTACTTTCATCTGTATTTTCATCTACATTATTTTTTGATGGTATTGTTATTTTTTGTCCATCTTCTATTACGTAGGCTAAATTTATATTTGTTATGTTCGCATTTTCAGTTAATCCTCCTGCTTTATCTATTGCGTCTATTATTCTTGCTCCTTCTTTTATTCTTACTATTCCTGGATTTTTTATTTCACCTGCTATATGCACTACTATTTCTTCTTCATCATTTTCCACATTTTCAGTTATTTTTGTACTGTCTTTTTCACTTATTATATCTAATTGTTCATAACTTTCTTCTTGATTTAAATTATAGATGTAATATCCTATTACAAATATGATTGCTAAACTTATTCCTACTATTATTACTAATTGTTTTTTTGTTAAATTAATCATGTATTATCCTCCTATATTTTTATTTCTTAATTTATTATCATTCAAACTATAAGAATTAATTAACGTATCTAAAGTAATATATTTTATTAAGTTTTTATTATTTTAGTTGATATTTTG
>CATKFT010000029.1 GCA_949747745.1 uncultured Clostridia bacterium | reverse complement strand
TGTATTGATATATGTATATATAATTAAAATATTATATATATGTAGTATATTAAAAAGGATGTGAAAGATATGGAACAAAATTCAACGAAAACTAATATTAATTGGTATCCAGGACATATGGCAAAAACTAAAAAGCAAATAATAGAAGATTTAAAACTAATTGATGTAGTTGTTGAATTATTAGATGCACGTATTCCTTTATCTAGTCAAAATCCAGATTTAAAAAAAATAATAGGAAATAAAAAAAGAATAATTGTATTAAATAAATGTGACTTAGCAAATGAAGTAGAGAATAAGAAATGGATTAATTATTTTGAAACTAATGGAGAAAAAGCTATATTAACAGATGCAAATTTAGGACATGGTATAAATATGGTAACAAGGCAAATTGAAAATATTATGAAAGAGGATTTAGAAAAGCAAGCTATAAAAGGAAGAGTTGGAAAGACTATTAGAGTTATGGTTATAGGAATACCAAATGTTGGTAAATCTTCTTTCATTAATAGAATATCTAAGAAAACATCTGCAGGTGTTGGAAATAAGCCAGGAGTAACGAAACAAAAACAATGGATACGTCTGTCAAATACAATAGAATTACTAGATACACCAGGTGTATTGTGGCCAAAATTTGAAGATGAGAAAACAGCCTTAAATTTATCGTATATAGGAACAATAAAAGATGATGTATTAGAAAAAACGGAGATTGCCTTTAATTTATTAAAATTTATGCAAAAAAATTATAAAGAAAATATATTGGAAAGATATAAAATAGAAATAAATGTAATGGATGAAATAATGGAAAAAGAGATATCTTTAAATGAGCAAATAATGGAAATTTTTAACATAATAGGAAGAAAAAGAGGTGCAATTATTTCTGGTGGGAATATAGATGAAGAGAAAGTAGCAAAAATTATATTAGATGACTTTAGAAGCGGTAAATTAGGAAGAATTTCTTTAGAAAGAGCAAAAGAAATAAGTAAGTAGAAAAATAGGAGGAAAATTTGAACCAAGAAATCAATGAATTACTAAAAAAAGATAAACATGAAATTAATTTAATGTCTCCACTTGTTTGGGCATATGTTGGAGATGCAGTATATGAGTTATATATTAGAACATATTTTGTAAATACAACAAATCTAAATGCACATAAATTACATATTGAATCAATAAAATATGTAAAGGCAGGAGCACAGTCAAAAATTTTAGAAGAACTTATGACCGAATTGTCAGAAGAAGAAAAAGATATAGTAAGAAGAGGACGAAATGTACAAAATCATCATTTACCTAAAAATGCAGATGTAAAGGATTATATGTATTCAACAGCATTTGAAGGATTAATAGGGTATTTATATTTAACAAAACAAGAGGAAAGATTATTAGAAATTTTAAGAAAAATATTAAAATAAGAAATTTAACATTTATAGTAAAATATAATTTTTAAGATAACAAAACTTCTACTAATATGCATTAATCTTTAAGTAAAGTTTAAAATAATATGTTATTTAAAAACTTAATCAATGCTTTATGCAATTCTTGACAGAAATTGAAAAAAGTGATATTCTATTAAAGAAATAAAAAGGCCCCTTGGTCAAGCGG
>CATKFT010000028.1 GCA_949747745.1 uncultured Clostridia bacterium | reverse complement strand
CTGTTACAGTATTTGCTCCTGATACTTTTTGTATTATATTATATCCTTGTTCTTTTAATTTATTTACTATCTTATCTATTGTTACTTTTTCTCCTCCTGCTAATTCTTCCATTTTTTTATCTGTATATGATAGCTGTGCCTGCTCTTCTATTTCTTTTATTTTCGTTATTAAACTTGCATCTTTGGCTGTTTTAAATATTCCTCTTTCTCCGTAGTGTTAAGCTTAGTGCTACTCCTGCAAGTATTAATAATACTATTATTGTTATCATTAAAGCTATTAATGTTATTCCATTGTAATTTCTTCTTTTGTTGCTATTCATACATATCTTCCTCCATATCTTTATTTCTATTTTTTATATTCTATAGTTAATATTCAAAATTTTCAATAAAAATATGTGTATTTCGTTATCATTAATCTGCATAATAAGTATATATTTTTTATAAAATTGGTTGTACCCATCACTTTAAATATTACAGAAAAATTACCACACTATACTTGACATGCTCCAATCTCTCACCTCTTGACAAACTCCTTTTCTTTTTCCATACTAAAAAATACCTTTATGATATATATTTCTATTATATATATCATAAAGGCATTTCTTAGTTTACACAAAATTCATGACGCTCCCACTTTTATTTAATGTACTATGCAACTTATTTAGTTGCACCGCACCTATATTGAAAATCCAGGTGCCACACATCCTCTTCCTGGACTAGTTTGATATACATAATCACTATGTCCATCCATATAAATTCCCATAGTATACATCGAAGCATAATTATATGGAGATCTTAAAGTCCAAATGGTACCGTTATTTGTTGTAGCTGTACCTGTAACCGTCGATGGTTTCTTTCTTTGTCTAACATTTGGATTTCTACTATCATTTTCATTCCAAGTTCCATCAAATTTTCTATAAAATTTATATTGTTTTCCTTCAAGTCCCAGTGGAAGTCTATCATAAGTTACAGTTGGAATATAATTATATATTTCTGCACACGATAATAGCCATAATCTATCATTGCAATATGATAACTCTGCACTATTAAATATTGCACAATATGCTTTTTTTACTTCTTTTATATAGCTCTTTATAGTTGTTAAATTATTAATTATTGTCGTGTTTAATGTTTCTCTTAGATGACAAGCTCCCCATCCTTGTATATATGCTTCTCCTTCATTAACATACGTATTACCCATTAAAAAATCTAAATATTCAAACGATATTCCTGCATAAGTATGTCCTCCTCCATATGCTGTTTCTTTTTCTGTATCCGATAATTCATCATGGTTGAATCCTAATATTCTTACTACTTTTCCATCTACTTTAGCTGTATCTCCTACTCTTAATGTATCGCTTTTTCCATTTATGCTTACAGCAACTTCTTCTGTGTCATCTGTTATTTCATCTGCTTTTGATGATATTAAATCCGCTAGTTCTTCTATTTCATCCCAATTATATGGTATTTCTTTTGCTGTGTCTCTTGGTGCTTCTGGTATTCCTGCACTTGGTGGTGGTGCTTGTATTTTTACTGTACATGTTGCTGTTTTTCCTGCACATGTTATTGTTATT
>CATKFT010000027.1 GCA_949747745.1 uncultured Clostridia bacterium | reverse complement strand
GGCTGATGCGTATACCACTGGAAAATCTAATTGATCGTCATTGGCATCAAGTTCAATAAATAGCTCAATAACTTGGTCAACCACTTTTTCAGGGTTTGCTCCTGGACGGTCTATTTTATTAATAACGACAATTGGTTTTAAGTTTAAGGCAAGCGATTTTTTTAATACTTCTCTTGTTTGAGGCATTGGTCCCTCAAAAGCATCAACTAAGAGAAGTACACCATCAACAGTTTTTAAAACTCTTTCAACTTCTCCACCAAAATCAGCATGGCCTGGTGTATCTACTATATTTATTTTTATATCTTTATACATTACAGATGTATTTTTAGAAAGAATTGTAATACCTCTTTCCTTTTCAATATCGTTTGAATCCATAACTCTTTCAGCAACTTGCTCATTTTCTCTAAATATATGGCTTTGCCTTAATAAAGCATCTACTAAAGTAGTTTTTCCATGGTCAACGTGTGCAATAATTGCTATATTTCTAATTTTTTCATTATTCATTTTAAACAACATTCCCTTCTTTATTTTGTTATAAATTTATTTGCTTTATATAGTTTTAACAGTTTTGAAAGGTTGCATGCACTGCAACCTTTTATTATTAACCATATTATTATATAACAAAAAATATTATTTTGTCAAACTAAAAAATTTTTTCTATTTTACAGTTTATTTTGCAAAATATCAAAGAAAGTGATATAATATAAGTGTTATCTAGCTAAGTGCTAGTTTAGTATATATGTTCCATAATGAATAAAATTTTAGGAGGTGAAGTGTAAAGTTTTAAATTGCCTTAACAACAAAGTAAAAAACATTTAAAGAAAAGAGGTATAACAGGATGAAAAAATTTAGGAAAGAAATCATTTCAATTGTATCTGGTATGGCGTTTGCTTATACCTATCAGCTGTTTGCACTTCTTATGTGCTATATCTTCGATATTAATGGAGATTTTATCACAAAAGAAATGTTTATCCCTGCAATTGGTTTTCAACTCTCTATTATGCCAATAATTGCATGGATAATGTTTGGGATGCTAAAAGTATCATGGTTCAAAAACTGGAAACTAATCACATATCATGGGCTTGCATTTTTAATTCCATTTATGTTCATCTCAGGTGTTACTGTGTTCATAGCACCAAGTTTATGGCATGAAAAAATGTATTGGTGTGGTAATGTAACTTTGTCCATAGTACTTACATTTACCTTGTTTCGCCCGCTTCTAAATCTTGGATATTCAAAATAGGAACATAATCTGCTTAAGGAAAAAAACTATTGAATGGCAGAAGACAAATTTTAAATAAAGACGATAGATTATCTTGAAAGATAGTCTATCGTCTTTAGATTATTGTTAGTTATTTGGTAGGAGTCGCAGTTCCTACATCTCTTTTGACCACTAGTGTGTGGTTACAACATTTTGCCACCTCATATTTCTACTTACAGTTTCATTTATATGTTTTTTCAACAATTTTGAAAAACTATATTAATTTAATTATTATTCGTTACTTTTGATTTTATAAATTGATAATCTTTTCTATAATTTCCATATCTTCTATTTTGTTAATT
>CATKFT010000026.1 GCA_949747745.1 uncultured Clostridia bacterium | reverse complement strand
GCTACTATTCCAAATGGTTCATATGTACTTGGAAATACTGATACATCTGCACATTTATACATTTTGCATACTTGTTTTGCATCCATATATCCTGTAAAATATACTTTATTTCCTATACCCATAGAATTTACTTGTGCTTTTAGTTCTTCTATCATACCACCTTTTCCTGCAATAACAAGTTTTGCATCATGATATCCTGCAAGAATTTTTGGCATTGCAGAAATTAAATTTTGTATACCTTTTTCATAAACAAGTCTTCCCATAAACAGTATTATCTTTTCATTATCTAATGCATATTGCCTTCTAAATTCATAATCTTTTTCCACACCATTAAACATAGTTATATTAATACCATTTGGCGCTACATTTATTTTTTCAAATGGTAACCCAAATAGACGTTGTAATTCTCTTTTCATATAATTACTATTTACAATTACTTCTGTTGATTCATAGGTAAGCATCCATTCTGTATCATTTATATATCTTTGTGTTTCATCATGTATCCCAGAATTTCTTCCGAGCTTCTGTTGCATGTATTGTAGATACTATTGGTGTATTGTATGAATTTTTTAATGTTTTTGCAGCATATGCAACAAGCCAATCGTGTGCATGTATTACATCAAATTTCCCCTCTTTTGCAATTATTTCATTTGCTTTTGCTACCATATTAAAATTCATTTGCATAACCCAATCAATAAAATTGTTTGGATTAATAATATAGTTATCTACTCTATAAACTTTTACTCCCTTATCATCTTCAAAATATGGCGCATTTCCTTCTTTATAAGTAACTACTGTAACATCATGACCATCTTTTATTAATCTTTTTGATAAGTCATTTACAACTCTTGCTATTCCTCCCACTATTCTTGGTGGGTATTCCCATGTAAGCATAAGTATCTTCATTGGCATTTGCGCCCCTTTCAAAAATTTTCTTTGGTTATATTTCATAATGTATTTTATACATAAATTTGTCAATTGTAAATGCTTTTTGCAAAATATATTTGTTTTTTGTAAAAATGTAATATTTTTGTAATATTTGTTCTAATATTATATAAAAATGATAGAGTTGAAAATATTCTTCAGACTGCTTATAACTGCCAACATAGACAAATTGTTTTTACTATTCCTGAACTACTTATATGAGAAAATATGAAGACATATTATATAATTGGAAGCATGACTGGATGAAAGATGAAAAGAATCCAGTATATGATGAAGAGAGAAGATTACTTATAAGGTTTGAGGAAGATGATAGAGGGCAGATATTATATTTCTTAAAAGATT
>CATKFT010000025.1 GCA_949747745.1 uncultured Clostridia bacterium | reverse complement strand
TTACTAAAAATGAAATGTGAGGAGTACAAAATTCGAAGAATTTTGAGAAAGGAGAAAACAAATGGCAGAAGAAAGAAATCTTCGTAAAGTTATGGTTGGTACAGTTGTGTCTAACAAGATGGATAAAACAGTAGTAGTTGCTGTTAAAACAAATGTTAAACATGATGTGTATGGAAAAATCGTAAAAAGAACATATAAATTGAAAGCACATGATGAAGAAAATGCTTGTGGGATTGGAGACGAAGTAAGAGTAATGGAAACACGTCCACTTTCAAAAGATAAAAGATGGAGAGTTGTAGAAATTACAAAAAAGGCAGTTATTAAATAGATTGTAGTTTTTGAATTATAAAGTATCTAAAATAAAAGGTTAGGAATTAAAAAGTATACTAACCAAATAATCAATAAAAAGGAGGTTTAGGCTAAGATGGTACAACAACAAACAGTATTAAAAGTAGCTGATAACACTGGTGCCAAAGAAATTATGTGTATTAGATGTTTAGGCGGTTCATATAGAAAATATGCAGGAATTGGTGATGTTATAGTTGCTTCTGTTAAAAGTGCTACACCAGGTGGTGTTGTGAAAAAAGGAGAAGTAGTTAAAGCTGTTATAGTAAGAACAAAGAAACCACAAAGACGTGCAGATGGTTCATATGTTAGATTTGATGAAAATGCTGCTGTTATTATTCGTGATGATGGAAATCCAAAAGGAACACGTATATTTGGGCCAGTAGCAAGAGAATTAAGAGAAAAAGAATATATGAAAATATTATCACTTGCACCAGAAGTTTTGTAATAAAAATTTTATGAACATCATTAAGTTTTGAATACTTAATCTTATAATGAATATAAAAAGTTCTATTAAATAGAAATAATAAATGCAAAAATATAGAAAATGCAAATTAAAATATAAAATATGCAAATGAAATAGATTATTAAAATAAATTTGCAAACCTTAAAAAACAAAAAAAGAGGTGAAAATAAGAAATGAGAATAAAAAAAGGTGATACAGTTAAAGTCTTATCTGGAAATGATAAAGGTAAAACAGGAGAAGTTTTAGAGGTAATACCAAAAACACAAAAAGTAATAATAAAAGGTGTAAATATTAGAAAAAAACATGTAAAACCTAGAAAACAAGGAGAAGAAGGCGGAATTATTCCAGTTGAATGTGCAATACATAGTTCAAAGGTAAATGTTGTATGTCCAAAATGTAATAAGCCTACCAAAATAGGTTTTAGTATAGAGAAAGATCAAAAAATACGTATTTGTAAGAAATGCGGTACAAAGATAAAATAAGGAAGGAGGAATATAACAATGGAAAAATTAAGAGAACAATATGAAAAAGAAGTAATCCCTGCATTAATGAAAAAATTTGAATATAAATCAGTTATGCAAGTTCCAAAACTTGATAAGATAGTTATAAATATAGGTTTAGGAGATACAAAAGATAATCCTAAATCATTAGAAAATGCAATGAATGATTTAGGAATGATAACAGGACAAAGACCAGTTGTTACAAAAGCTAGAAAATCAATAGCAGCATTTAAATTAAGAG
>CATKFT010000024.1 GCA_949747745.1 uncultured Clostridia bacterium | reverse complement strand
TTCTATTCCCTCTTAAATCCCACACCATATGCCTCTCTTGCATTTGATATTACCACAAATGATGCTTGGTCTATTTTTTTACTTATCTCTTTTATTCTCATTGCTTCATTTCTTGATGCCACACACCATAACATCATTTTCTCATCATCTGTATACATTCCTTTTGCATATAACCCTGTTATTCCTCTTCCTACATGTTCAGAAATTTTATCTGATATTTCTAAGTATTTGTCTGATATTATATATATAATTTTAGTAAAATTTACCCCCTCAAATACTACGTCTATTACTTTTCCCATAAGGTATATAGTTATACTAGAATATAATCCTATTTCTATTTGCTTAAATACTATTACATTTAATAAAATTATTACAATATCTATCATCACTATTAAATTTCCTGTTCTGTAATTTGGCTTATATTCTCTTATAACATATGCAAGCATATCTGTTCCACCTGTTGATGCATTTGCTCTTAGTATTATTGATGTTCCCAGCCCCATTGCAATTCCGCCATAAATACAAGCAAGTAGCCTATCTTGTGTTAAAACTGCATATTTATCTAACATATCAATAAAAATTGATAAAAATATTGTTCCTATTAAACCTTTTATAAAAAATTCTTTTCCTTTTTTTATAAAAGATAAAACAAACAATGGTATGTTTAGTGCAAGTATTACTATACCCATTGGAAATTTTAGTGTATAATAAAATATTGTAGCAATCCCTGTAAAACCTCCAGATGATAACTGGTTTGGTAGTAAAAATTCAGATACTCCAATTGCCATTATAAATGTGCCAATTATTATTTGTAATACTTCCCATATATATTTTTTTATTATTAATCTTTGTCTTTTTTTCTTTAAACTCATAAAACCACCTATATTTGTATTATTTACAATAATAGGTGGTTTATACTAATATTTGTAATCTTTACTTCTTACTTAAACAATCTATTTAATTTAAGTTTCAATTTTATTATAAAGAATAATTTATTAATAATGATA
>CATKFT010000023.1 GCA_949747745.1 uncultured Clostridia bacterium | reverse complement strand
TTTTGGTTATTATCTTCTATTTGTTTTTCTACTAATTGCTTTAATTTATTAAATCTTTTATGCTTCATTTCTTCTGGTATTTGGTTTTCCATTTTATCTGCAACTGTTCCTACTCTTCTTGAATATATAAACATATAAGTTTGTTCAAATTTTACTTTTCTTACTACATCTAATGTTTCTTCAAAATCTTTTTCAGTTTCTTCTGGAAAACCTACTATTATATCTGTTGAAAATGCTACATCTGGTATTATCTCTTGCATTTTTTTAACAAGTTCTAAATATTGTTCTTTTGTATATTTTCTGTTCATCTTTTTTAATATATTACTACTTCCAGATTGAAGTGGTAGATGTATTATTTTGCATACTTTATTACATTTTGCAATAGCTTCTATCACATCAATTGTAAAATCCTTTGGATGCGGAGATACAAATCTTATCCTTTCTATTCCTTCTATTTCATTTACATCATATAATAAGTTTGAAAATTTATATCCATTTCCTCCATCATACGAATTTACATTTTGCCCAAGTAGAGTTATTTCTTTATAACCCTGTTTTGCTAAAGTTTTTATTTCTTCTAAAATACTTATAGGCTTCCTACTTCTTTCTCTCCCTCTTACATATGGAACTATACAATAACTACAAAAATTATTGCATCCATACATAATTGTAACAGAAGCTTTTAAGTTATCATCCCTTGAAATTGGTAATCCCTCATAAACTTCTCCATCTATATCTATAACATCATCTATTCTTTTTCTTTTTTCTAGTATCTTATATATGTTTTGTGGAAGTTTATGTAATGTGTGTGTACCAAATATTATATCTACATATGGATAACTTTTATGCAGTTTTTCTACAATATGTTTTTCCTGCATCATACATCCACCTATTGCTATTATAGTAGCATTTTCTTCCTTTTGTTTTTTCATTTCACCAATTTTACCAAATAGCTTATCTTCTGCATTTTCACGTACACAGCATGTATTAAAAATAACTACATCAGTTTCTTGTACATCCTGTACTTTTGAATACCCCATTTTTTCCAACATCCCTGCTATTTTCTCAGAATCATTTTCATTTAACTGACATCCCATTGTGAAAATACTATATTTTAAGTTTTTATCCTTATTAAATTCTTTCACTTTCTCCATATACTCAAGTTGTTCTTCTATATCTGTTTTCAAAATTTCTTCCACCTTTATTGTTAATTTTGTTTTTTCATATTCTATCACAATTCTACATTTCTCGCAACAATATTACATTAATTATGCAAGGTCATTTAATAAAAATTAGAGTACTAAAAAAAGCTTAGTCAGAAAACTTTCAAGGTCCCCCTAACTATTGACATCCATCCTTTGTAATTTACACACTATCTTATATGCTCTCATTAACAAACTCAAAATATTAAAAAAATTTACACATCACTATTGACAAACTCTGACAAACTCCCACAAAAAATATGATATGCTTTAATTCACACACCATATTACGCAATCTCCCCTTCACAAACTCAGTCGACAGCAACGTC
>CATKFT010000022.1 GCA_949747745.1 uncultured Clostridia bacterium | reverse complement strand
TAGACTTGGAATACAAGCATTTGAGCCAGTACTTGTAGAAGGAAGAGCAATAAAATTACACCCACTTGTATGTACAGCATTTAATGCAGACTTTGATGGAGACCAAATGGCAGTACACGTGCCATTATCACCAGAAGCACAAGCAGAAGCAAGATACCTAATGCTATCAGCAAACAACCTATTAAAACCACAAGATGGAAAGCCAGTAACAGTACCAACACAAGATATGATACTTGGAAGTTACTATTTAACAATGGTAGTAGATGGAGAAATAGGGGAAGGATCATATTATAAAGATGTAGAAGAAGCCATAATGGCATATGCAAATGGAGAAGTAGGACTACATGCAAAAGTATTCATAAAGATGTTTAGGCAAATAGATGGAGAAATGAAATCTAAAAAAGTAGAAACTACAGTAGGAAGAGTAATTTATAATGAGGGAATACCACAAGACTTAGGATTTGTAGATAGAAATAATCCAGAAAATGCATTTGAATTAGAAATAAACTTCCCAGTTATAAAGAAGAATTTAGGAACAATAGTTGCAAAATGTATAAATGTACATGGATTATCAAGAACAGCAGAGCTATTAGACTATATAAAACAAACAGGATATAAATATTCTACAAAAAGTGGAATTACAGTTAGCACAAGTGACATCATAATACCAGAAGACAAAAAAGACATATTAGGAAAAGCAGAAATAGAAGTAGAAAACATTGCAAAACAATACAAACGTGGGTTAATAACTGAAAATGAAAGATATGAAGCAGTTATAAAAGTATGGGAAGAGGCAACAAATGATGTATCAAAAGCAATGCAAAATGATTTTGATGAACTAAACCCTATATATATGATGATACAATCAGGAGCTCGTGGAAATATGAACCAATTACGTCAAGTAGCAGGTATGCGTGGACTTATGGCAAACACATCAGGAAAAGCAGTAGAAGTGCCAATACGTTCATCATTTAGGGAAGGATTAGACCCATTAGAATACTTTGTATCAAGCCATGGAGGAAGAAAAGGGCTTGCAGATACAGCACTTAGAACAGCAGACTCTGGATATTTAACAAGAAGACTTGTAGATGTAGCACAAGACATAATAGTAAGAGAACATGACTGTGGAACACATGATGGAATAATAATAAAAGACATAAAAGATGGAAACCAAGTAATAGAAAAACTACAAGAAAGATTAGAAGGAAGATATGTACTAGAAGACATAATAGATCCAAAAACAAAAGAAATAATAGTAGATACAGAAACTATGATAACTGAAAGCATAGCAGAAAAAATAGTAGAAGCAGGATATGAAGAAGTAGAAGTACGTTCTGCATTAGGATGTAGGTCAAAACACGGAGTATGTGCAAAATGTTATGGAATGGGGCTTGCAACAAGAGAAATAGTAAACATAGGAGAATCAGTAGGAATAATAGCAGCACAATCAATAGGAGAGCCAGGAACACAGCTAACAATGAGAACATTC
>CATKFT010000021.1 GCA_949747745.1 uncultured Clostridia bacterium | reverse complement strand
CAAAATAGGTTTTAGTATAGAGAAAGATCAAAAAATACGTATTTGTAAAAAATGCGGTACAAAGATAAAATAAAGGAAGGAGGAATAAAAGACGATGGAAAAATTAAGAGAACAATATCAAAAAGAAGTAGTTCCAGCATTAATGAAAAAATTTAATTATAAATCTGTAATGCAAGTTCCAAAGCTTGACAAGATAGTTATAAATATAGGTTTAGGAGACACAAAAGATAATCCTAAATCATTAGAAAATGCAATGAACGATTTAGGAATAATCACAGGACAAAAGCCAGTTGTTACAAAAGCTAGAAAATCAATTGCTGCATTCAAATTAAGAGAAGGAGCAAATATTGGATGTAAAGTTACATTAAGAAGTGAAAAAATGTATGAATTTGCATACAAATTATTTAATGTAGCACTTCCAAGAGTTAGAGATTTTAGAGGAATATCAGCTAATTCTTTTGATGGAAGAGGAAATTATTCAATGGGTATAAAAGAACAATTAATATTCCCAGAAATTGAATATGATAAAGTGGATAAATTAAGAGGTATGGATATTATATTTGTTACAACAGCAAAATCAGATGAAGAAGCAAGAGAATTATTAACTTTATTAGGAATGCCTTTTAAGAATTAATTGAAGGAAGGAGAAGAGTATGGCTAAAAAGTCAATGATAATAAAACAACAAAGACCACAAAAATATAAAACAAGAGAATATAATAGATGTAAAATATGTGGAAGACCACATGCTTATATAAGAAAATATGGAATCTGCCGTGTATGCTTTAGAAAAATGGCACACGAAGGTGAAATCCCAGGTGTAAAAAAAGCAAGCTGGTAAGAATAAGGGGTCTTATGACAGTATAGAAAATGAAGAATAAGAAAGTCTTCAAATATTGAAAAGGAGGTAGAAAAATTTTATGAATATTACTGATCCAATAGCAGATATGTTAACAAGAATAAGAAATGCAAATACTTCAAAACATAAAACAGTTGATGTTCCAGCTTCAAATGTGAAAAGAGCTATAGCTGAAATATTATTTAAAGAAGGATATATCAAGGCTTTTGAAGAAATAGATAATGGAAATCAAGGAATTATAAGAATTACAATAAAATATGATGAAAAAGGAACTAGAGTAATTGCAGGACTAAAAAGAATTAGTAAACCTGGTTTAAGAGTATATGCAAATCATGAAGAATTACCAAAAGTATTAAATGGACTAGGAATAGCTTTAATATCTACATCAAAAGGTATAATGACAGATAAACAAGCAAGAGAACAAGGTATAGGTGGAGAAGTTCTAGCTTATGTTTGGTAGTTTGAAAATTAATGTTTAAATTTAGAATTATGAAACTAAATATTAAATTATAAATTAATTAAAATAGAATTAAAGAGGTGAAATAAAGAAATGTCAAGAATAGGAAATAGTCCAATTACTGTACCATCAGATGTTGAAGT
>CATKFT010000020.1 GCA_949747745.1 uncultured Clostridia bacterium | reverse complement strand
TAGATCTAAAACAAGATTTAATCATGCAAACTTTTATTAATCAATTTATGAGAAATTAAAAATCCAAAATTTTAAAAATAAAATTTATAAAAAAGGAGGGAAGAAAGAATAAATATAGCATAAATACAAAAATGCAAAAAAGTTAATGTTCAGACTATAATAAAATATATTACTTCATAAAGCAGACTAGAAAATGTGTAGTCTTGAAAGGTAACTAAAAAATAAACAAGGAGGAAATAATTTGAAACTAAAAATAGCTATAATAGCAGTAGTAATTACGATTTTAATTATGCCAATAAAAGCATTTGCAATTACAGAACAAGACAATCAAAAAATACAAGTAACACCAGTTACAGGACAAAACTTTGAAGCACTATGGTTAAGAGGATTTGATATAAAAGGATATATAACAAAAGAAAAACAACTAATTAGTAGCACACACAATAATTTAGGATATCATGTATTTTTAAATGTAAATGGAAAAAATGGAGAAATGAGTGGAAAAACAAGTATAGGAAAAGAAAAAATGGAAGCAATGCATTATAAAGAGGTGCAAAACGACAAAACACAAAACATAGATGGAATAGATTTATTAGTAACAACAAAATACTTAAATCAAGGAAATCAAGTACAAGTAATATACACATTAAAAAATACAACAAAAGAAGAAGCAGAAGTGTCTCTTGGAACATCAGCAGATGTTGAAATAGATGGAGATGACAAATCTATAATAGAACAAATAAACAATGGAGAAAAAATAAAATTATATACAAACAAAGGAAAAACTAAAAAGGAAGTGCAATTTGTATTATATGCAAAAAACACAAAAGGTGTAACAAATGTAGATAATATGTGGATAGGAGGATGGAATGACTATTATTTAAGTCACATATTTGATACAAATATGGGGACACAAAAGATAGAAAACATTGATAGTGCAATAGCATTTTCGTGGGTTAATAGAAAAATAAAATCAGGTGAGACGAAAACATATTCTGTAATAATGGAAATAGGAGAAAGTAATCAAATAAAAGAAGAAGACAATAAAGAAGATGAAACAAAGCCAGAAGATAATGAAAAAGAAGAGCTAAATACAGAAGACAATAATAAAGGAAATGAAGAAGAAATAAAAAATGAAAATACACAAAAACCTGAGCAAAAAGAAGAAATTATAGTAGAAGAAAAACAACCAAATACTGAAAATAGTAAAATAGAAAAAGAGTTATCAAGTGATAAAGAAAAGCAAAAAGAAATAGCACAAAAAAATAAAGAAAAAGACAATACAGTAGCGAAGACAAAACTACCACAAACAGGAGAAAATGAAAATATATTATTTTTAATAGCAATTTTACTTATAAGAACAATTTATATATATAGAAAATTAAGAAAAATAAAAAAACAAGAATTGACTCAAAAATTTTTTATAAAAAACTCATAAATATAATT
>CATKFT010000019.1 GCA_949747745.1 uncultured Clostridia bacterium | reverse complement strand
TTAAAACATTAACAAATTTTTTAGTTTTATTTAATTTACTTTTCTTCTCTTTATGTGAATTAAAACATTAACAAATTTTTTAGTTTTATTTAATTTACTTTTCTTCTCTTTATATAGATTAAAGCATTAACAATTTTTTTAGTTTTATCTAATTTACTTTTCTTCTCTTATATTAAGCATGTTTTTTACTTTCATTTCTCCTGCTCTTGTAATTTTTTCATAACCATATTTTTTCTTAAGTTCATCCATTATTTTATCTAACTTTTCTTGTTTTTTATCTACATTTGTATCGAATAATGATATTTGCACTTCATTTTCATAACATAATTTATCTACTTTTAGTCCTATTAAGCGTACAGCTCTATTTTTATGTAGTTCTTCTAATAACTGTTTTGCACATACATATATTTCTCTTGTTATATTAGTCGATTTATCAAGCTTTTTTTGATGTGAATAATTTGAAAAATCTTTGGTTCTTATTTGAACGTTTACAACATTTGCAAGCAAATTATGCTTTCTTAGTCTAAAACCTACTTGTTCTGATAATGCAAGTAAAATCTCATTAAGCTTATTTATATTATAAACATCTTCTGGTAATGTAATAGAATTCCCTATACATTTAGGAGTTTCTTCTTCATATATAACTTCACTTTCATCAATTCCATTTGCATATTCCCACATTACTTTTCCATGTTTGCCAAATTTCTTTATTAAAATATTTTTATCATAGTTTGCTATATCTCCAATTGTTTTTATCCCAAGGTTTTGCAGTTTTCCAATGCTCTTTTTTCCCACCATAAATAATTCATCTGCTGAAAGCCCCCACATTTTTGTCTTTACCTCGTTTTGATACAAAGTATGAACCTTATCTGGCTTTTCAAAATCTGAAGCCATTTTTGCTAGCAATTTGTTATTTGCTACACCTATATTTACACTAAACCCTAGTTCTTGTTTTACTCTATTATTTATTTCATATGCTTTATCTATTAATTTTTCATTTTTTCTTAAAAATAGAGTCAAATCCATGAAACACTCATCTATTGAAAAACGCTCTATTCTATCTGTATATTCTAGTAATAGGTTATATAATTCATTAGAGTGTTTTTTATAGCTTGTATAATCACCTTTAAATACTCTAACTTCAGGACATTTTTTCCTTGCTTGAAAAATAGGTTCTCCTGTTCTTATTCCAAAGTATTTTGCTTTCATACTTTTTGCAAGAACCACACCATGTCTACTTTCTTCATCTCCTCCAATTATAGCAGGAATTGTTCTTATATCTAGTTCGTGCCCAGCTCTTAACCTATCAATAGCTGTCCAAGATAAAAATGCATTATTTACATCTACATGTAAAATTTGCCTTTCCATATTATCACCATATCAATTATAAAACATACGTTTTGTAATGTCAATATTTTTTTATTTCCCAC
>CATKFT010000018.1 GCA_949747745.1 uncultured Clostridia bacterium | reverse complement strand
TTTATATCACTATATAATATATTATATTATTCTATAGTAATATAAACTAATCCATTCTATTTCATATATTGCCTATATTAACAGGTTCTAAATCTTCTTCTTTAGTACCTTTTTCAAGTGCTTCATATAGTGCTGAAACTGTATCTAGTGCTGTGAAACATGGAATTTTGCTTTCTACTGCAAGTCTTCTTATTTTAAAGCCATCTCTTGATTCATGTTTTCCTTTTGTTGGTGTATTTATTATAAAGCTTAGCTTTCCTGATTGAATTAATTCTGGTATACTATTTTCTCCTTCCCATATTTTTTGAACAATTTCAGCTTCTACTCCATTTTCATTTAAAAATTTTGCAGTTCCTCCGAGTTGCATAAATTTTATAACCTAAACTATCTAAGTTTTTTGCAATTGGTAACATTTCTATTTTATCTTTATCTCTAACAGTTATTAACACTTGTCCTTTATATGGAATATTTACTCCACTTGCTATAAATGCTTTTAATATAGCACTAGAGAAATCTTTTGCAACACCCAATACTTCCCCTGTTGATTTCATTTCTGGACCTAGACTTGTATCTGCATTTTTTATTTTTTCAAATGAGAATATTGGCATTTTTACTGCTATATAATCACTTTTTTTATATATTCCTGTTCCATATGGCATGTTAACTAGTTTTTCTCCTAATATCACTCTTGTAGCAATATCTATTACTGGTAAGTTTGTAACTTTACTTATATATGGTACTGTTCTACTCGAACGTGGATTTACCTCTATAATATATACATTTCCCCTATTTATAATAAATTGTATATTAAGTACTCCTATTACATTAAGTTCTTTTGCAATTTTTTTCGTATATTCTATAATTGTTTTCTGATTTTCTATGTTTATATGCTGTGTTGGATATACTGATATACTATCTCCCGAGTGAATTCCTGCTCTTTCTAAATGTTCCATTATTCCTGGAATTAATATATCTTCTCCATCAAATATTGCATCTACTTCCACTTCTTTTCCTAACATATATTTATCTACTAGTATAGGATGTTCTTGTGTTATTTTATTTATTTCTTCTATAAATTCTTTAACTTCATTATCATTATACGCAATTGCCATACCTTGCCCACCTAACACATAAGATGGTCTAACAAGCACTGGATATTTTAACTCATT
>CATKFT010000017.1 GCA_949747745.1 uncultured Clostridia bacterium | reverse complement strand
TGCTGGAGTTACTGGCATTGGTAAGTCCTATTATAAAGATAAAATTGTAGAAAAATTAGGCTTTGAAAAAATAAAAATTGTAACTACACGCCCACCTCGTATAGGTGAAAAAAATAATGAAGATAAAATATTTGTAACATATCATGAATTACAAATGTTAAGAAATGAAAATAAAATTGCATATGAATTTGATATGCTTGGGAATATATATGCATATACTAAAGAATCTCTTTTTAATAATAAAAACACTGTGTTTGAGCTTCATTACCACACAATATTCGATTTTAAGAAAATTTGCCCTGATACGAATGTTATTTATCTACTGCCTAGAGATATTGAAATAGCAAAAGAACAAACAAGAAAAAGACATTTAGAACCTAATGTAGAAATGAAAAGACTTCTAGAAATTGATGAACATTATAAAAAATTTTTATCTGATAAAAATTTACAAAATATGTTTGATTACATTATATATAATGATTACAATAAAGCATCCGAAGATACTATTATTAATTTAGTACAAACTCTAATATAACTATCTCTTGATTATATATTTGTGAAAGGATTTAAATTTATATGAAAAATTATTTTACTTTAGACGAAGATTTTGAAAAAATAATAAAAAATGCATTACCAAATGTAACAATAACTTCTATTCTTTCCATTACTACTGGTTGGACAAATATTGTTTATGAAGTATGTACAAATGAGGGAAATTACTTTTTTAGATTTCCAAGAGATGACTTTTGGGCAAGAACCATTGTAAAGGATTATGAATTTGCTAATTTCATTTACAAAAAAACCGACTTTAATACTGTGAAACTTAATTTATTATATGACCAAGGTCGTCCTTTTAGTATTCATAAAAAAATTGAAGGAACTGTTTTAGCAAATAAAATAAATAGTTTAACTCCAGAGGAAATTAGTATTGTTTCAAATGATATTGCTAAATTTCTGTTCCAACTACATAATTTACAATTTAATAAAAATACTATTTTTAAAACGAAAGACATTGGAATAAACTTAGTTAATTTTCTAGACGAATTACTAGAAGTACATGTTGACCCAAAAGATAAAGTTTTTTGGCACTCTGAAGATTTAAATAAAAAAGAAAAAAATTGCTTGGTTCATGGTGATTTCAATTCTAGTAATATTTTATTAGATGAAAATAATCATGTTTCTGGTATTATTGATTTTGGTTTTGCTGGATTTGGCAATAAATATGATGATATTGCTCGTATTTTAAGTAGGTCATACCCAGAAAATTTCAAAACAGAAATTATTCATAATTACGAAGATTTTTGTAAATCAAAATTAGAAGAACCTATATTAACCCATGAAATTACAACATGGACTAATATAGATAATGCATATATAAACTATATGCGAGGTATTGGAATTTACGATTAAATATAGTTTTTTAT
>CATKFT010000016.1 GCA_949747745.1 uncultured Clostridia bacterium | reverse complement strand
TATTGATAATTGGGATAGTTTTGTTACTAATTGTAGTGATGTAAATATTAGACCTGTCGTTTTTGAAGAAGTTAATAAGATTATTAATTGTGGTAATCCAAATTTCGGCTATGCTTTATATGTTTGCGAACATTGTGGTAAATTTCTAAAAGTCCCTTTTAGATGTAAATCTAGATTTTGTAATACTTGTGGTGTTAAATATGCTCAAAATAGGGCTTTGTCCATGGCTAAAAAGGCTATCCGTTGTAAACATAGACATATTGTTTTTACTATGTCTGATAAATTATGGTTGTACTTTCAAAAGTATAGGTACCTTTTGAACGGCTTATTTGAAGCTTCTTCTTCTGCTATTCTTTCTTGGTTTTATGAATTAAATAAGTCTCAAAATTTTAAACCTGGTATAATGTGTACTCTTCATACTTTTGGCAGAGACTTAAAATGGAATCCTCACCTTCATATGCTTTGTACTGAAGGTGGTTCTGGTAACACTGAAGTTTTTAGAATAGTTCATCATATTAACTTTAAAGCTCTTAGATTTAGGTGGCAGAAATTATTATTAGATTATCTTTCTATTAATTTACCTACTTGTGAACTTCCTAACTTTAAAAAACTTAAAAATGAAATATATAAAGAATATAATAATGGTTTCTATGTTTATGCTAAACCTGATAACATCTCTTCTATAAAACAAACTATTAATTATGTTGTTAGATATACTGGTAGACCTGCCATGGCTCAATCTCGTATTATTAATTATGATGGCAAGTATGTTACTTTTTGGTATGATAGGCACGAAGATGGAAAGCGTGTCGTGGAAACAATTCATGTCTATGAATTTATTAAAAACTTAATTAAGCATATTCCTGATAAAAATTTTAAAGTAGTTAGATACTACGGATTATATGCTAGAGAGCACAAACATTCTGACAAAATTTTTAAATTATTGAATCAAACTCAAATAGAAATTAGAGAACATTTAAGAAAATGGAATCTTTCTATTGAATTATCTTTCGGGTATGACCCAACAAATTGTGATTGTGGAGGACATTTTATATTTTTAGAATTAAAAGTCCCCTCCAAACTATTGTCAAATGTCTCCTAAGATTATATAATTTCTTTGGTGATTACAGTGAAAAATAAAAATAATAAATATCATTTTACTAATGAAATTAAAGAAATGAAAGATAATTTTAAAAAAATGATTGATTCCTTGTCTGATTATGAATTTCTTGATTTTATAGAATATATAAATACTTGTTCTTACATCTCTAATGAAGATTATGATGATGAACTTTGGACTGGTGATGAAGGCTGGGAAG
>CATKFT010000015.1 GCA_949747745.1 uncultured Clostridia bacterium | reverse complement strand
AGATGGAACAGTAAAACAAATATATGATGCAAATGGAAATATAAATTCAGGGGTAAAAAAAGAAGAAGAACAAAAAGCAATAGTGGGAAACCAATTTATATGGATACCATGTAGTGAAGAAAATTATACAAAAGTAGAAAGCTTACCAACAAATGTAACAGGAAACTGGGATAGGTCAACCAATAGAGCGGAAATAGTGCAAATACAGAAATATGGAGGATTCTATATAGGAAGATTTGAAGCAGGAACAAGTGATATAACATTTGCAGGAGGTAAAACATTAGAAACACCAACAGGAACGTCATCATGGGCAAATGAAAATTACACAAAAGATAAAGTAATAGGAGGAAAAATAACAACAAAACCAGGAGAAATACCATATTATCATTCAGATTATTATACAGCAGTAGAAATGTCAAATAGGATGTATACAACTAATACTGTAATAAGTGGGTTAATGACAGGGACAATGTGGGATGCAACAATGAAATACATTTCAAAAACGAGTGATTATTCAGATGTAAAAAATACACCATGGGGAAATTATAATACAGATACAGGGCTAACATATGAACAAGGAAGAGGAAGATATATAGTAGTAAATTCAAGTAATGGAGTAGAAAGTGGAAGTTTTGCAACATCAGATACAACATATCATTACGGGATAAGAACAACAGGATTTTCAGATGGAGCAAGAAAAAATAATATATATGACTTAGCAGGAAATTTAAATGAATGGACACAGGAGATGTGTTTTGTAGCAAATGAAAGCGTATTGATTTACATGGTTCGAGGAGGGAGTTTTAATTTTAGTTCCTCTAACGATTCTGTAGCATACCGTAGGGGGAATTGGGATGGTGGTGCTGGCACAAGCCTACGGATTTCGTCCTGCACTTTATATAAAGTAATGGGAGTGTCATGAATTTTGTGTAAACTAAGATACTGGAGCTTGTCAAGTATAGTGTGTTAATTTTTCTGTAATATTAGAACATAGAAATAGAAAAGAAGAAAACTAATTATTGTTTTGGCTCATTGTGGTAATTTAAAAATTTTCACATATTTAAAAGATGAATTGTAAAAAATAATAATACAATGTCATCTTTTTTTGAATTTATAATGAAAAAATTGAAAATAAATGCTATAATACTAATAAATTAATATTATTTGAAATTCGCAGACGCATCTGCAAATTTGGAAAGGTATAAAATATGAGCGATATAGAGAAAATAATAGCAGATGAAAAATATAATTTAGAATTAAAAGAGCAAGTGAATTTTGATGAACCTAAAAAATACTTGAAAGCAGTTAGTTCTTTT
>CATKFT010000014.1 GCA_949747745.1 uncultured Clostridia bacterium | reverse complement strand
TAAAATTTGTCAACGAATTTCAATATTTTTAAACATCGTAATTCTACATAATATTTTTACATTTTGGTAATTTTCTTCCTATTTTCATTTTCTAAAAATATTTCTTTATTTTAAACATCTTTAAGCTACAAAAAATGAAGTACTTATTGTTTATTAAATTTTTTCATCTAAATAAACAATAAGTACTTCATTCTTTAGTTACTTTTTTATTATCTTATTTATTTCTTCCCTTAGTATACTTCCATTTTAACCATTTTACACAAAATGCAAATACAATTTTTATTATATTCATATAATCCCTTTTTGGAATTTTTTAATATTAGTTTCACTAAGTCGTTTGAACTTATTTTATTCATCTTTTACAGTATTAATCTTAAATAACTTAAATATCTCTACAATAACTAATGGTGCAAATACTAAACATACTACTTCTACTATATTTTCCACTGGTAATGCCCATATACTAAAAATTTGTCTTAGTGTTGGTACTACTAATATTACAATCATTAATAATGCTGATATTCCTATAGCTCCTAATAATGTTTTATTATTAAATGGCTTTGTTTTTAATACAGAATTTTTGTTATCTCTAACATTAAATATATGAACAAGTTGTGATAATGCAAGCACTGAAAACGCCATTGTTTGCCCTATTTCTATTTTTACATGTTCTACATATTCAGGTGTACCCTCTATTCCTGGTGTTGCAAGTCCTACACAAAATGCTATTAATGTAAGTGTTCCTATCATAATACCTTGATATACAATTCTCCATACCATCCCTTTTGTAAATATCCCTTTTTTAGAATCTATTGGTTTTCTATTCATAACATCTTTATTAGCAGGGTCAAATGCAACAGCAAGTGCTGGAAGAGCATCTGTTACTAAGTTTATCCATAATATGTGTATTGGAAGTAATGGTTCTAATTCACTAATATTTGTTATTCCAAACCAACTTGCAAGAAGTGGTGTAATAAGTATTGCTACAAACAATACTATTATTTCTCCAACATTACTTGATAATAAATATTGTATTGCTTTTAATATATTATCATATATTCTTCTTCCTTCTTCTACTGCAGATACTACTGTTGCGAAGTTATCATCTGTTAATATTACATCTGCTGCTTCTTTTGCAACATCTGTTCCAACCATTCCCATTGCGCAACCAATATCTGCTTTTTTTAATGCTGGTGCATCATTTACACCGGTCTCCTGTCATTGCAACTATTTCACCATTTTTTTGCCATGCACTAACAATTCTTACTTTATGTTCTGGTGAAACCCTAG
>CATKFT010000013.1 GCA_949747745.1 uncultured Clostridia bacterium | reverse complement strand
CTTAAATTTAAACTTGCCAAACTTGCAATATGTAAAATTTCTTCACTACTTACTTGCATTTTATCATCTCCTCTTTATAGTTTAGTATTATATAATTTTTTACTAAAAAAAACAAGCTTTATAGCTTGTTTTTCTATTTTTATAGTTATTTTCAGACTATAAAATTTTTCATTGTAAAAATCAATTTTAAGACATTTTAATAAAAATTAGAGTTTTAGCACATTGATAAAATTAATAAATTATCAGGGTAATTTCACCGATTATTACAAATTGTAATATTTGATGAAATTACCCTGATAAATTATATAGTCTAAATAGTAACTTTTTATAATACTCGATATTACTCTTTACAGTTACTTCTTAAAATCCGCTTCATTTTGCGTATGTATTAATATGTTTAATTTTTGTAATGAAAGCTCTATTGGTTATTTAACATAGAATTATAGTATTGATTTAATGCTTCTTGTGCATCAAAAGTATCTATAGTTTCTGGTATCCCATAATCTATCCCAAATGTTTCAACACTCATGCTTTTTATTACTGGTGGTGTTACTGGTTTATCTTGTCCTTCCTCATTTTGTTCTCTTGTTACTACTTCTACTTCTTCAATTTTATGAACTACATCCATTCCTTCTATTACTTTTCCAAATGGTGCATATAAGCCATTTAATGTAGATGTGTCTTTTGTCATAATAAAGAATTGTGAACCAGCAGAATTATATCCTTCTTCTACAAAACCATATGTAGAATAATCACTTCTTGCCATTGATATAACTCCTTCTTCATGTCTTAAATTATTTTTTGTGTAACCATTTGCTACAAACTCACCCTTTATAGCATATTCTTTGTCTTCTTCTACATTATCTAATATATCACTTAATTTTGGAGTTCCTGTACCTGTTCCTAGTTTATCTCCACCTTGTATCATAAAATCTGGTATCGTTCTATGAAATGTTAATCCATTATAGAATCCACGGTTTGCAAGTCTTATAAAATTTGCTACTGTATTTGGTGCCATTTCAGGATATAATTCTATTTTTACTGTTCCATATCCTTCCACTTCCATTGTTACTATTGGATTTTTTACCTCTTTCGCAAATTTTTTATAGTAGCTATAGCATAAAGCTCCTATAAGTACTATTACTAAAACAATAGCTATAATTATGATAATATTTTTCGTTTTCATTTTAGAATTCCTCCTATTTTATTTTAATTTTTACTATTATATAGTTAAATAATAATAACTTTTATAAACTTGTTTAAATATATATTAATTATT
>CATKFT010000012.1 GCA_949747745.1 uncultured Clostridia bacterium | reverse complement strand
TTTATATATATATTGTATATTTCAAACCATATATCATTTATTTCCTCTTCATCCTGATATTTCCTAATATTCTCTAAAAGCTCATAGAATGTAGCTTTTTTGGTAGTTATCGTTGTATCTTTTACTATCATATCACTTTTTTCTTCTAGTTTTGGAAATATGTTTTTTATTTTAGATATAATAATTGATTGTCTTAAAGCTTTTCCTGTATTATCTGAAGATGAATATGATAAATACAAACTTTCTTCTGGTACAAGAAATGCTTTATAAATATTAAAATTTTCTTCAAATACTAAATCTTTTGTACCTTTTGCAAGTTCTATTCCATTCTCTTTTAAATAATTTCTATCATTGTCGTTTAAAAATCCTTCTTCTTTACGAATACTTGGAAACACTCCATCATTTAGTCCTATTATAAATGCTACTTTAACTTTATGAGTTCTTGATCTATCTACATCTCCTATAATAACTTGGTCAAGTCCTTGTGGGATATTTCCAAGTCCACTATTTTGTAATCCCATTTTTAATGTTTTTGCATATTCTTCGAAAGATATTTTGTCTTGTCCTAAAACCAAAACAATTTCATCTAATAAGGAAATTAAAATATTCCAACTATTTTTATATGAATCCGCCAGTTCTAACTCTCCCATTTTTTTTAACAAATTCGCTCTATTTATTATTGTTTCATTTATATTATTTTGAATTAAAAATTCATATATTACTTTTGATATCTCATTTGCCTTTTTTATTCTGTTTAAGTTTTCTTTAAATTTAAGTAATGGTTCTACGATTTTTTGTCTTAATTCATTTAGTTTTTCTAATTCTTCAACCGATGATGCAATTTTCCATGGTTCTTTATACCATTTATTTCCACGTATCCCATATTTAATACAATAGTTTTCTAATAAAAATATCTCTTCTATTTTTATGTTTGTTAAACCTGTTTTTAAATAATTAAATACTGTATCATAAGACCAATTTTTAGAAAATATTTCTATTACTGATAAAACATATTTTATTAATATATTTTGGCTTAAATCTCTTTTTTCGTCTATATATACTGGTATATCATATTTACCTAAAATAGCTTTTGCAATACTAGAATATGTATCTATATTTTTTGTTATAATTGCTATTTCATTATATCTATATCCATTATCTCTTACTAATTTAATTATTTCTTTTGCGATATTTTCTATTTCTGAAAATTGATTTTTAGCTAAAAATAGTTT
>CATKFT010000011.1 GCA_949747745.1 uncultured Clostridia bacterium | reverse complement strand
GGACAACGTAAAATTGTTACAACTTCTTTTTGTGTAGGTAATGGAATAGGACCTGAAACTTTAGCTCCTGTTCTTTTAGCAGTTTCTACTATTTTCTCAGCAGACTGATCTAAAACAACATAATCATAAGCTTTCAATCTTATTCTAATTTTTTCGCTCCCTACAATATTATTTGTTGCCATAAGTATTTCCCTCCTTAATATAAAATGTACCTTGGCAAGTTATAAACGCACCCTGGTGTTTCCTATATCACCATATAAAAACCCAAGTATAGCATGGTTTTCTTGGGATAAGTGCTTTTAAAAAATAAAACTTACCGCCTGGTCTTAAGCCAAAACATACTCCACGGAAGTTCCCTCCACCCGTAAGGATGTAGCCACATTCCGCTTCAACGCAAAAATTTAACATGCTTTAATATTATATAACGGATAACTCTAAGTGTCAACAGTTTTAGAATATTTTTTTACAATTCTGTAATTTTTTTGTAATAATGGTTCTTTTCTTATTTCCCTATATAATTTTGATTTATGAAAAAAAACAGATTATTTACAATTCATAAAATAATCCGTTTTTTACTAACTATATTTTATACTTATTTTTCAAGCCATATCTTATATATATAAACTCTATTTCAATTGATTCATAACTTCTTCTGCAAAATTTTCTTCTTTCTTCTCTATTCCTTCACCTTTTTCAAATCTTGCAAATCTTATTATCTTTGCTCCTTTTGTTTCTAAAAGTTTTGACACTTTCATATCAGGTTCTTTTACAAAACTTTGATCTACTAAGCATAATTCTTCATAGAATTTTCCAATTCTTCCTTGTACCATCTTTTCTGCAATTTCTGCTGGTTTTCCTTCATTCATTGCTTGAACTTTTAGTATTTCCATTTCTTTTTCAACACGGTCAGCAGGAACTGCTTCTCTATCTAAGTATTCTGGTTTTGCAGCAGCTATTTGCATGCAAATATCTTTTGCAAGTTCAGAGTTTCCGTTTTCTAATTCTACAAGTACTCCTATTTTTCCATCTCCATGAATATACTTTTCTACAAGTCCTGTAGATTCGAATCTTTCAAATCTCCTTATTGTTATATTTTCTCCTATTGTTGCAATTTTTTCTGTTAATATTTCTTGTATTGTTTTTGTAGAATCTTTTATAGATTTTTGATTTAGTAATTCTTCTACATTTGATGGCTTTTGTATTGCTATTTGCTCTGCAACATCTGAT
>CATKFT010000010.1 GCA_949747745.1 uncultured Clostridia bacterium | reverse complement strand
TTGTCAATACTTTAATAATATATTTTCGTATTTTTCATTTTACAGGCATTCCCAAATAGTGAATGCCTGTAATCTTTTTATAGTATTACTCTATTTAATCTTATTTCTTTCTACATATATAATTTTTAATCAAATCATATATGTTTTAATTATTTAGTAAAATTTCTAATTTCATTTGAAATTTTACTCATAAATTCTTGTAAACTGCTCTCTCCAATATCTCCTTGAGTTCTTGAACGAACTCCTACGGTTCCCTCTTTTATTTCTTTTTCCCCTACAATTAACATATATGGTAATTTTTCCATTTGTGCTTCACGGATTTTATATCCTATTTTTTCATTTCTTTCATCTATTTCTACTCTTACTCCTATTTCTTCTAATTCTGCTTTTATTTTATTTGCATATTCTATATGTGCATCTGTTATTGGTAAAACTTTTACTTGTACTGGCGCAAGCCATGTTGGAAATGCTCCTTTTGTTTCTTCTATTAGAAATGATAAAAATCTATCAGATGTTCCAAGTATTGCTCTATGAATTACTACTGGTGTATGTTCTTTTCCATCCTCTCCTATATATTCAAGTTCAAATCTTCTAGGTAGTAAGAAATCTAATTGGCATGTTGATATTGTTACATCATGTCCTAATGCAGTTTTTATTTGAACATCTAGCTTAGGTCCATAAAATGCTGCTTCTCCCTCTGCTTCATAAAAATTCAAGTTTGATTCTTTTAATATCTCCCTTAGTTGGCCTTCTGCTTTATCCCACATTTCATCATCATCAAAATATTTTTCTTTGTCTAATTTATCTCTTAATGATAATCTGAAAGAATATTCTTTAAATCCAAAATCTTTATATACTGATAATATTAAATCTACTACTTTTTTGAATTCTTCTTTTATTTGATCTAGTCTTACAAATAGGTGGGCATCGTTTTGGCACATCTCACGAACTCTTTCTAGTCCACATACATTTCCACTTGCTTCATACCTAAAATCATGTGCAAGCTCTCCTATTCTTATTGGTAGGTCTCTATATGAGTGCATTTTTCTTTTAAAAATTAACATATGATGTGGACAATTCATTGGTCTTAAAACAATTTCTTCATTTTCCATTTTCATAACTGGAAACATGTCTTCTTTATAATGATCCCAATGACCACTTGTTTTATACAATGAAGTATTGGCCA
>CATKFT010000009.1 GCA_949747745.1 uncultured Clostridia bacterium | reverse complement strand
TCTGAAAATATAAATATTTATATTTATTTACAATAATAAATAATTCCTATGTTTTTATTTTATCAATTCTAATATCCTTTCTAAATCATCATTCGATGCATATTCGATTACTATCTTTCCCTTTCTTTTTCCAGGCTCTAATTTCACTTTTGTTCCAAAAAAGCCCTGAAAAGAATTTTCAATATCTTCAAATATTGCTTCATATTTTTCATTTTTCTTTTTTACATTTTTATTATGACTTACATTTTTTTCAAAATCTCTTACAGTAGCTCCTTTTTCCATCATTTTTACTGCCATTTGATATTGCTTTTCTTTATCTTCTATTGCAAGAAGTGTTCTTGCATGTCCTTCTGCTAGTTTCCCTTGTTTAACAAATTCTAGAACTCTTTCATCCAAATTTAATATTCTTACTGTGTTGGCTATACTACTTCTGCTTTTTCCTAATATTTCAGATACTTCTTGTTGTGTTAAGTCATATTCTTCCATTAATTCCTTTATTCCTAATGCTTTTTCATATGCATTTAAGTCTTCTCTTTGTACATTTTCTATTAAGGCTATTTCTTTGTTTTGCCTTTCATCTCCATCTCTTATTATTGCAGGTATTTCCTTTAGTCCAGCTTTTTTAGATGCCCTCCAACGTCTTTCCCCTGCAACTATTTCATAATAGTCGTCCCTTTTTACAACTATTATCGGTTGTATTACTCCATATCTCTTTATTGATTCTGATAATTCATCTAATGCTTCTTCATCAAAGTTTTTTCTTGGTTGATTTCTATTTGGTTCTACTTCTGTTATTTTTAATTTTTCTATTACTTCATTATCTCTTATTTCTTCATCTTCTATATTATTACTCGTAAATAGTGCATCTAATCCTTTTCCTAATCCTGTTTTTTTAGCCATTTTCCTATCTTTCCTTTCTTTTTTCTTTTAAATAAATTGCTTATTTAACCATACTATAATAAAAATTTAAAATTCGTTCGCTCTTTCAGAGTAATGTGATTTTCTTCTTATATATTTGCCGTCTTACATTTTCTTCTAACTAATTATAATATAAAATTAAAAAATAAATTTTTTAATTTTATATTATAACATG
>CATKFT010000008.1 GCA_949747745.1 uncultured Clostridia bacterium | reverse complement strand
TGGAACAGTAAAACAAGAAGATATAAACATAGAGTTTATAAAAGCACTAAAAAAATTAGAACCATTTGGAGAAGCAAATAAAATGCCATTATTTGCATACAAGGGGTTAAGAATTAATTCAATTCGAGCATTAACAGAAGGAAAGCACTTAAAGTTAACTTTAAAAGACGGAAATCTTATAATAGATGCAATAGGTTTCAACATGGGAAATTTAGCAGAAGAATATTTAATAGGTGATAGAATAGATGTTGTTGGAGTGCTAGAGATAAATGAATTTAATGGAATGGAAAATGTACAAATAAATTTAAAAGATATAATGAAATCAGTGTAGTAATAAATTATATATGAAGAAATTTAGTACAATATTTGTTACTGAGTAGTATTATAGTAAAAATAGCAAAATTAAACAACAATGAGGTAAATTAAGCAATATTCAATACAAATATTGCCTTTTTGTACATGCTGTGATAGAATATAAATGAAAAAAGAAAGGAGTTTTAAGTGCATGGAAGGAATAGGAATAGGTGTTAGTGATTTTAAAATGCTAAGAGTAAGAGACAATTACTTTATAGATAAATCGTTATATATAAAAGACATTATAGATAACCAATCAAATGTATTATTAATAACGAGACCACGTAGGTTTGGAAAAACGCTTAATATGAGCATGTTAAGGTGTTATTTTGATTGTACAGCTAAGAATAATAAAGAACTATTTGAGCGGGCTAAAAATAATGGAACAAGAAGAAAAATATACAAGTAAATTAGGAGCATATCCTTGCATATATATGACATTAAAAGATGTAAATGATTCAAATTATGAAAATATGATATTAAACATGGAAACAGCGGTATTAGAAGTATATAAGCAACATATGTACTTATTAGAAAGTGACAAAATATATGATTTTGAAAAAGAACAAATAAAAGATATATTGTGGTGTAAAGAAAATGAAACAACATTAAAAAATAGCATAAAAAACCTAAGCGAATATTTAAGTAGGCATTTTAATAAAAAAGTAATGCTATTTTTAGATGAATATGATGTGCCATTACAAAATGCATATGTAAAGGGATATTATG
>CATKFT010000007.1 GCA_949747745.1 uncultured Clostridia bacterium | reverse complement strand
CAGGCTTTATTAAAGGAATAGCAAGATTTCAGAGATATGACTATATTTATGTGGTTCTATTTTTAATCCTACCTCTATTTGCACAAAACTTTGATTTTGCGCAATGTTGTGTATTCATTATTTGCTATATTAAAAACTACCTATTTACCAAAATAAATTGTTCTATCGTCCCAACCATTTGAATAAATTTTTTTTCAGTATTATGAAGAAATCCAAACCAGAAGTGTTTCCCCTCTTCTATTTCAATTTTATAATTATAAAAAAAGTTTTCAATTCTTGCTGACGTATATTTTTCTTTTAAGTAATGCTTATATGCTGTTTCAAAGCTAAATTCTATCTCTGTAAATGTACTATAACTTATATACGTTTTTAGTCGTAACATATCTATTGAATATGTTACATTAAATAATTCACTACTTTACAAAATTTAAGTAGCAAAATCAATAGAAACACATTAAAATACAAAGAAGCAGAAGAAATAGCAGAAATCTTAAACATAACAATAGGATGGAACGACAATACAAAATAACTTTTTCAATTGCTGGGTTCCCTCGTGCAAAGCACGACCGAGAACCCAGCAATTATGAATAAAAAAATAAAATTTGACATACAATAAATAATGTGCTATTATAATTATAGCAATTGCAAAAGCAAATCAAGTAAACAATGTAAAAAAAGACTAGGTGTCCAGACCTAGTCTTTTTCCTTGTCTAATCCCCTAAATTTTTAACAATTAAGTAAATAATATAGAGTTTCAACAGTTTAAGCAAATTATCCAAGTAAACAACAACCTCCTTCCTACCTTTTTGCAGAAAGGCATATATAAATATAATATATATATCATTTTTTGTCAATACATGTAATATGTTGCATATTTTATGAAAACAATTTTATACAGTGACATTTTTTGTACAACTTTTTATATATTTATGTCTATTAATTGAATAAAAAAGTTCATACATATGTAATATCTTACAAAAGAACAAAAATAAGTAAGTATTCATAAATACTTACTTATTTTTGTTCTTTTTTCTATTATCATAATATATTTTTATTAAACTAAAAATATGTAATTTATATATT
>CATKFT010000006.1 GCA_949747745.1 uncultured Clostridia bacterium | reverse complement strand
GCAATTCTTCATTTTTTGATGCAACAACCATTAATGTTGGTATGCCACGAGATACTTCTTCTGCATGACTTGGTCCAGATAGTATAGCATATTCTTTATTTTCCATTTCTTCTTCAATAATTTTATCTAATGAATATAATGTTTCTTTTTCAAAACCTTTAGCACACATTACTATAGGTTGATTTTTAACATATTGCTTGTATTGTTTCATAATATTTCTAACAAATTTAGATGGTGTTACATGTAATATTATATCTGTATCTTCTAATGCTTTTTCAAAATCTGTATAACACGAAATATTTTCTGGCAATACAATCTCTGGCAAAAATTTGCATTTTCTTTCTTTGTTTATTAATTCTGTCTCTTCTTCTGCAAATGACCATATCTTTACAGTATGTCCCATTTTTGCTAAATGAATTGAAAGGGCTACTCCCCAACTTCCGCTTCCTATAACTGCTATTTTTTTCAAATTAATTTCCTCCTTAGTTTATTTATAATATTTTACTTACAATTCATAGTAATTTTCATAACGTCTAATCACTTAAAGGCAACAGCCCCCTTAAAAATAGTAACTTCTTCGAAGTTTTTTATTTTTTTAATGATATTTTGTTTTCTTGTCCATCTAATATTCTACTTATATTACTTCTATGATTAAATGATACAATTAATGCCATAATTATGCTAAAAATAAAATAATTTCCTGGAACTATGAAAAATTGTTTTCCAATAAATAGTGTAAGTACTGGAAATAATATTGCAGCAAGTACAGAGCCTGCAGACACCATTCTTGTTAGTGCCATAATTACTAATGCAAATACAAGGCATATTAAACCTATTTGCCAGTTTATTAGTAAAAGTACACCAAGAGATGTTGCAACACCTTTTCCACCTTTAAAGCCAAAAAATGCTGGATAAGTATGTCCTATAATTACTGCTATGGCTGCTATTTGTACAAGTAGAGCACTATTTAATTCTTTTACTATATAACCTAGTAATATCGCTAATAAAATTGCTACTATTCCCTTTAATATATCACATATTAATGTTAATGCAGCTGCTTTTTTTCCCACTGTTCT
>CATKFT010000005.1 GCA_949747745.1 uncultured Clostridia bacterium | reverse complement strand
TTATATGGTATTTCTTTCGCTGTGTCTCTTGGTGCTTCTGGTATTCCTGCACTTGGTGGTGGTGCTTGTATTTTTACTGTACATGTTGCTGTTTTTCCTACACATGTTATTGTTATTTCTACTTCTCCATAACTTTCACTAGAAGTTACTTTTATTGTTCCGTTTTCTCCTAATTCTGCTGTTATTATGTTTTCTTTATTTAATGTTATTGTTGGTGCTGGTGGTGTTGCCTGTTCTCCTATATCGCTTGCTTCTGTATTTACTGTTATTTTGTCTCCCTCCATTGTTATTTCATAGTATTTTCCACCTATTTCTGCAAAATATTGTATTATTCCACTTTCATATTTTAAAGTATATGTTAAACTTGCTGTTGCATTTTTATCCATTATTATTTCTTTATTACTTAATTCTATTCCTGTTACTGTATTTGCTCCTGATACTTTTTGTATTATTTTATATCCTTGTTCTTTTAATTCATTTACTATTTTATCTATTGTTACTTTTTCTCCTCCTGTTAATTCTTCCATCTTTTTATCTGCATATGCTAGCTGTGCCTGCTCTTCTATTTCTTTTATTTTTGTTATTAAAGTAGAATCTTTTGCTGTTTTAAATATTCCTCTTTCTCCGTAGTGTTAGGTTTAATGTTACTCCTGCAAGTATTAATAATACTATTATTGTTATCATTAGTGCTATTAATGTTATTCCATTGTAATTTCTTCTTTTGTTTCTATTCATACATATCTTCCCCCATATTTTTATTTCCATTTTTTATATTTTATAGTTAATATTCAAAGTTTTCAATAAAAATATGCGTATTCCGTTATCATTAATCTGCATAATAAGTATCTATTTTTTATAAAATTAGCTGGACTTTCATATACAGCAAATTTCTTGCTCAACATTCCAATGTCTTTAAGGATGTTCTGTTTACTAGAAAACATTTTAAAACTAATATTGTTGTTCCTACTTATTCTAATCACTCTAGTGATGATATTTGGTATCTTATTACCAATGATGATACTCGTTATGCTTCTCTTAATTATTCTTGTCGCTTCGGTTCTATTGAATGT
>CATKFT010000004.1 GCA_949747745.1 uncultured Clostridia bacterium | reverse complement strand
ATTTCCAATAAAAGATTTATTAGAAAAATCAAAACTATTAGATGAATTTTATGCAAATCAACCAGAGCAAAATATTAGTAAACAATTTTTATTACTAAAGCAAGCTTGTCCAGAATTTGCAACATGTCAAAATTCTAGTATGAGTATTTTAAGTGATGTACTCTTAAGTAATGAAAACTTGAGATTCAATAAATGTGTTGTAAATAGAGTCTATAATAGAACAGACAAAGAAAAAAGACCAATTCTATATGTTTATATCAATTCAAATGAATTAGGAAATAGATTTTACTTTGCTAATAAAGATGAAGGACAATTTGTAGAACTACCACAAGAAGAATTTATCAAACAATTTGAATGCTATCAAGAAGATTTAAAAAAGCATAAACGGACTTAGACCATGGGAAACTAAAGAGCAAGAAAAAGAAAATATAGATTTATCAAGGAGTTCTGGCAAAATAGTAGCTGAGGAGGGTCAAGAAAGATGAGTATTATAAGAAAAATGATTTTATTTATAAAAAATATATTTGTTAAACAAGATGAAGTAAAAAGATTACAAGAACCTAAGATTATTATAGAGCAGGATAAAAAAGAGAGTTTTATGGAATCTTTAAAAATAGCTACTACAGAAAAAAGAACAAAGAAAAGAATTGAAACATTAACTTGTAATGGAGATGGATTAGGAATACAAAAAAAGATAACTTGTTAAATAGATAATATCAGAGTTTTATGCGTTTTTGAAACTAAAAATAAATTCTGCATTTTTCAATACTTTCAAAGCTTAAATTTTCTAATTTTTCTAAGATGAACTTAACACAAACTTAACGTTTGAACTTTTTATACTTAGCATATACCTTTTAAAATTTATAAATTATTTTGTGTTAAAAAAGGTTAACTATTATGCTATTATATAAACACAGCAAAGAAAAGAGGAAGTTGGTATGGAATTAAAAGAAGATATAAAAAATAGAAGGAGTATTCGCAAATTTAAAAATACTGAAATATCTAAAGAAATAATTGAAGACTTAATTGATTGTGCAAGGTTAGCACCATCTGCAAAAAATAGACAACCT
>CATKFT010000003.1 GCA_949747745.1 uncultured Clostridia bacterium | reverse complement strand
TTATTTTTTTTAAAGAATCATCATTTATATAATTAGTATATGTATTTATTAATTGTAAAAAATCACTATCTTCATTTTGATACTTTTCTTCAAATATATCTTCTAATACATCCCCCATTAACAGTTCTATTTCTGTTTGATTTCCTATTCTAAAATTTGGTGATACATCTATCTTATAAAAATTATTTTTTATTACATCTAAACAAAATGAGTGAATTGTACAAATATTAGATTTTCCCATCAATATAATTTGTTTTTGCATATGTTCATCTTCTGGATTTTCATCTAAATACTTATAAATTCTTTCTACTATTCTTTCACGCATTTCAGAAGCTGCAGCATTTGTAAATGTTACTATTAACATTTTATCTATATCTATTTTTTCATTTACAATTTTATTAATAATTCTTTCTACTAAAACCGCTGTTTTTCCACTACCGTGCGGCTGCTGCAACTAATATATTACTGCCTTTTTCTTCAATTGCTTGCAATTGTTCACTTGTCCATTTTACTGTACCCATGTATTTTTTCTCCTATTACATATATTTTATTTAACATATTTTATTCTTATTAAAATTTGTATTTTATCAATTCCTACTTCGAAATAATCATTTACATTACTATAATTATATCTTTTCTTTTGGCATATTTTTCTTATACAAATCTTTTCCTTTATCTTATAATACTTTCTTTATTTGGGTCAATATTTTTAACAGAATTTCCAAAGTAATTCTCCTATTACTTCATCTTGTGTTAATTCTTTTCCTTTTTCCATACAAAAAAATACCTTTATGATATATATTTTATTAGATAACATTTAAGTTCCCCCAGTCACTCCGCGACATTCCCTTTATTAAAGCAGATTTTTTGTAAATTCTTCGAAAATTATATGCAATAATCAAATAAGTGAATTGTAACTTTTATGTTACATCTCATAAAAGAATTTTAGCATATACAATACATAAAAGCCTTACAAAAATTTAAAACATTTTTGTAAGGCTTTACTTCTACCTTATATATTATTATT
>CATKFT010000002.1 GCA_949747745.1 uncultured Clostridia bacterium | reverse complement strand
TATGCCCTTTATTTTTACTTTCTTTGTTTATTAAAAATAGAACTTTCCTATAATACGAAAAAGAATGTGCTTTTAAAATTTAGACAAGGTTGTGCGACAGCACATTCATTTTAACCTTGACTTGATTTTAAAAGCACATTAGAATTATATAGAGGATTTAATTATCATTTATCCAATTTACTATAAATTATCTTTTATTTCTGGAAATAAATTATATAAGTTATAACCTAGCAATTTATCAAAATATTCTTTTAATTTATATGTTTCTTTAATATGATATTGCGTATTTGAATAAGCCCCTCTTCTAATCATAATATCTATTAGTCTTTTATCAATTGTAAATACTCTGCCACCCTGTGGACACATTAAGTCACATAAATTTATTAATTTTTCTTCTATTGTGTATTTATGTGTTTTTATAAACTCTGCTATAAAATGTTTATCATCTGGATTTGGAACTCCTCCAGCCGTACAAATAATATCATTGTTTAAATATGAATGTGTTATACATATATTGCAATAATCTTCATCATATCCTTTATCTTTTAAATAGTTATATCCACTTATTTCATGTCCATGAGATTCTCCATTATATTTACCGATATCATGTAAATATCCAAAAGTTATTGTTTTATCTATGTCTACATTATATCCTTTTTCTTTTAATGCTTGTGCTATTTTCCCTGCACTATCACCAACACATATGCAATGGTCTATCCATCTATCACTTTGAGTTGTTCCTCTAAAATTTTCTAGTATTTGTAATGCTTGATTACTTGTTAATTTCATAATTCATACTCCTTTATTTGACAATTCTTTAATCCTCTATTTAAGAATTTACCATCAGCTATTCCATTAAAATAACCATTAAATGCTTTTGATACTCCACTATGAGCTACAATTAAAAGATTTTCATAATCCTTTGTTTTTAGCTCATCTAAAAAATTGTAAACTCGATTAAAAAACTCCTTGATATTTTCACTTGTACCATATTGAATAGTTGTATAATAATTCCAATATTCTT
>CATKFT010000001.1 GCA_949747745.1 uncultured Clostridia bacterium | reverse complement strand
GACAAACTCTGACAAACTCCCACAAAAAATATGATATGCTTTAATTCACACACCATATTACGCAATCTCCCCTTCACAAACTCAGTCGACAGCAACGTCAATCTCTGACGCCAATCCAACCAAGCAAGCAATCGAGGCCAACAACGTCCACTAGACAGCTCACACAGAAAACCCCGGAGTCACTATCAAATAACCAGCAGCTGTGTTATACGGACATGCACCGAAATTTCTTACAGAAAGGAATCTCCCCTTATGGTGTGGAGAACGCAACCACCAATCTTCGGCATTCACTGCAGCACCTACATATTCAGAAGGTTTTTTTAAGGCATTATTATTTATATTGTGATTGGCATTTATCTTTTTATAATATTTGTATTGTTTTCCTTCTGTTGCTACTGCTTGCCCTCTCGTTTCTCCTCCACTATATCCATTGTTCCATATTTCTCCACATGATAATAACCATAATTTGTCATTTGATGTTGTCTTACTTCCTGCATTATTATATGTTTGTATATATTCTTTTTTTACTTCTTTTATTCTATCTTTTATACTTATATTATTTATTGTTGTATTATTTAATGTCCCTCTTAATGGGCATGCTCCCCATCCTCCACGAGACATATCATTGTAGTTAGGCTCAATCGGCGATCTCATCAGATCGTCCACATATTCAAATGAAATCCCCGCTTGGCTTCTTCCTCCTCCATATGCTGTTTCTTTTTCTTCATCTGATAATTCGTCGTGGTTGAATCCTAATATTCTTACTACTTTTCCATCTACTTTAGCTGTATCTCCTACTCTTAATGTATCACTTTTTGCATTTATGCTTACAGCAACTTCTTCTGTATCATCTGTTATCTCATCTGCTTTTGATGAGATTAAATCCGCTATTTTTTCTATTTCATCCCAATTATATGGTATTTCTTTCGCTGTGTCTCTTGGTGCTTCTGGTATTCCTGCACTTGGTGGTGGTGCTTGTATTTTTACTGTACATGTTGCTGTTTTTCCT